>JAPLJE010000582.1 GCA_026388755.1 Deltaproteobacteria bacterium
GCCCGATACCTGGCCAAGACCCTGGGGATGGACTTTGTCTGCATCGACCGCCTGGAAGGCGATGGCTTGACCGCGCGGACGGAGGCCTTGTGGTGCGACGGCCGGTTCGAGGACAACGTCACCTACGCCCTCAAAGACACTCCTTGCGGCGATGTGGTGGGCAAGCAGGTTTGTTGCTTCCCTGCCAGCGTATGCCAGTTCTTTCCACGCGACCAGGTGCTCCAGGATCTGCGGGCGCAGAGTTATGTGGGCGTGACGCTCTTTGACCATACCGGCTGGCCGATCGGCCTGATCGCAGTCATCGGCCGAAGCCCACTGGAGAACCGCCCGCTTGCTGAAGCCGCGCTGAAAATGGTGGCCATGCGCGCAGCCGGTGAACTGGAACGGCTGGATGCCGAGGCGGCGCTACGAACCTCGTTGTCGGAGAAAGAGGTGCTGTTGAAGGAAGTCCATCACCGGGTCAAGAACAACCTGGCCGCCATCATGGGGCTCTTGGACCTGCATGGGCAGACGACGGACGACGAGCCGGCCAGAACCGCCCTGGCGGAATTGAGCGTCAGAATCAGGTCCATGGCGCTGGTCCACGAGCAGCTCTACCAGTCCGAGGACTTCTCCCGGATCAATTTTCAGGATTACCTCGATACGTTGATCGCTCATCTGCGTTCGTCCTATGAGCGGCCTGGAGACATCCATGTCAGCGTGGCCGCGGTGGGCGTCGAGATGAGTCTTGACTCAGCCGTCCCCTGCGGGCTGCTCATAACCGAGCTGGTGACCAACGCCCTCAAATACGCCTTCCCGGCTGGCCAGCTCCGCCCCGGGGCCGACGGCTGCGAAATCACCGTCTCAGCGGAATGGGACGGCGCCGCATACACGCTGACAGTGGCCGACAACGGCGTGGGGTTACCCGCCGACCTGGACTGGACGAACACAAAGACCATGGGCCTGCTACTGGTCAAGATGCTCGGGCAGCACCAACTCCAGGGCCGGATCGAGTTGGATCGTACCGGCGGGACCACGTTCCAGCTCCGGTTTGCCCCCAAGAATACGCACAGGAGTTAACGTTCATGGAAAAAGAAACCATTCTGATCGTAGAAGACGACGCGATTCTCGCCATCCATCTGCGGAATATGCTGATCGGCCTGGGCTACAGCGTGCCGGAGCCTGTGGCCACGGGGGAAGCGGCGATCGCTGCCGTAGCCGCCGAGCTGCCCGATCTGATCTTGATGGACATCCAACTGGCCGGGGTGATGGACGGCATCACCGCCGCCGGGCATATCCGCTCGGCGGCCGATGTGCCCATCGTTTTCCTGACCGGTTACTCCCAGGACCCCCTGCCCCAACGGGCCAAGACCACCGCGCCTTACGGTTACCTGCTCAAGCCCGTGTCCCAGCCGGAACTGGCCGCAACCATCGAAATGGCGCTTTACCGGCACAGGATAGACCGCCAACTCAAGAAGCACAAGGAGGCTCTGGAAAAAGCCCAAGACGAATTGGAGTGGCGGGTGCAGGAGCGCACTGCCGATCTGCTCTCGGCAAACGAGAAACTGAGTCGAGAAATCGACGAACGCAGGCGGGTTGAGGCCACCTTGCGGGAAAGCGAGGAGCGACTGTTCAACAGCATGGCCACGCTCACCATGGTCATCGACGGTATTTCCGATCCACTCATCTTGCTGGATGCGGATCTCCGGGTAAAAAGGCTGAACAGGGCTGCTAAGGACTACTACGGGTTGACCAGCTACCAGGAAGCAGCCGGCAAGCTCTGTTTTGAAGCATTCCGGGGAAGGTCGAGTCCGTGTGAGGGATGTGAACACCCCTTCTCAGACATGCGAGGTTATTTCGGGACCTATGAACGCAAAGGGGGGAAGGACCCCGACAGGATCGAGCAGGTGTTTGTGTACCTGGTTAAGGATGAATCGGGAGCACCCAAGGCATCCATTGTCCGCATATCTGACATCACGCAGACGAGAATGATGGACAGGCAGCTCATACAGAGCGAGAAGCTGGCTTCTCTGGGTCTGCTGATCTCAGGGATCACTCACGAGATCAACAACCCCAATAATTTCATCTTTTTTAACACCCCTATTCTGCGCTCCTACCTCGAATTCCTGCTCCCCATCGTGGATGAATACGTTTCGGCGCATCCGGAGTTGCGGGCTTTTGGCAGGCCCTATCCCGTTTTCAGGGAAGATTGCTTCAAGTTGCTGGACAATATCGAGCACGGCTCCATCCGGATTAACCAGATTGTGGAGAACCATCGAGAATTTGTGCGTGAGCGGGGCAAGGGTGAAAGGTGCCGGATTGATCTGAAGCAGGTAGTGGAAAAAGGCATATCCATCTGCCAGGGGCGCATCAGAAAAACCGTAAAGACCTTTGAAGCGAATATTCCGGAAGGACTACCGACTCTGTTCACTGACCCGTTGGCTATAGAGCAGGTTGTGGTAAACCTCCTGATCAATGCCGCCCAGGCGGCGGATAAAAATGATTCCCGCGTAACACTGACGATAACTTCGCAAAATGAAACGGAGGGCGAAGTGATTGTGGAAGTGAGTGATAATGGCCGCGGCATGGATGCCGAAACCCAAAAGAAAATTTTTGACCCATTCTTCACTACCAAAGCCGTTGGTGTCGGCACCGGCCTTGGCATGTCCATCAGCCACCGGTTGGTGACGGAATTGGGGGGCCGTATCGAGATCCTGAGTGAAGTGGGCAAGGGGAGCATTTTCCGGGTCAGACTCAATAAATGATGAATGCGGAATGATTAAAAAGATAATGATGAGCGAAGAATTCATCACTCATCATTGATATCACCATGCCATCCATCTTGAAAAAAGATTCTTGACCATCGGCGTCAGCCGTGTGCGATTGTAAGCGTCGGCAACTTGCCGGATCGCCTCGGCCTGGGTCGGGTAGGGGTGGATGGTTCCGGCAATGTGCTTGAGGCCCAGACCATGTGTCATGGCCAGCGTAATCTCGGATATCATATCGCCAGCATTGGATGCAACAATTGTTGCGCCAAGGATTTTGTCCGTACCCTTACGGACATGCACGCGCACCAGGCCGTTAGAGCGGCCTTCCAGAATCGAACGGTCAACATCTTTGAATTCACGGGTGAATGAATCGATCTCCATCCCCTGGTCCTTGGCCTGTTTCTCGTATAACCCGACGTGGGCGATTTCAGGCTCCGTGTAAGTGCACCAGGGAATGGTCAGCGTGCTGGCCCTGGCCCGGCCGAAGAACAGGGCATTTCGAATCACGATTCGGGCCATGAAATCGGCAGCATGGGTGAATTGATACGGGGAGCAGATGTCACCTGCCGCGTAAATATCGGGAATGGTTGTTTGAAGGTGATCATTCACCTGGACGCCTTTTTTCGTGTAGACCACGCCCGCCTGTTCCAAACCCAGATTCTCGACATTGGGAGAGCGCCCCACCGCGACCAGAAGCCGGTCAACCACCAGACCATATCCTTAGCCATGCGATTCA
>JAPLJE010000727.1 GCA_026388755.1 Deltaproteobacteria bacterium
GCATTGGCGATGACTTCCTTTCCCGCTCCCGTCTCCCCCAGCAAAAGAACCGGGCTGTCCAGCGGCGCAACCTGCCTCACCATCTCCATGACTTCCTTGAGGCCCGAATCCGCGCCGACGACATCCTCTCCGGATGCCCGGCGCAGTTCATCGCGCAGATAGCGGTTGTCGTCGGCCAGAAGATCTTTAAGATCCAGCACCTCCTGGTATCTCAGGCTGTTGGAAAGGGCGATGGCGAACGGTTCCTTCAACAGAGAAAGCATCCGGAGATGCTCCTGCGTATAGCGGTTCTTGCCTATTGCCGGAAATGCCGCTCTGCCAATCCGCATTTCTCCCACTTCCAGAACCATGAGAATTGTCGAAAAATCCGGAAACCCCAAAATCCGTTTCACCTGACTTGTAATGGGATGTTCCTCAGCTTCGTTGACAAGCACGACGTCCGGGAGTCTGTTTTGTTCTATCAATGTGCGGGTTTCGATCGGAAGCGGGATGTGCACATTCAGCCGTTTGCCGCCTGTTTTGTTTGCCATCGCATAAAAACGGATTGTACCCAGGTCTGGGTCATAATAGCAGAGATATACCTCCGTTGCCGGAATGTAGTCCGCCAGATATAGAAAACAACGCCAGAGTGCGGTTTCGATTTCAAGGTCCCCGCAGATACGTAAGGTCGCCTCGCGGAAAAATGTTTTATCATCCACTTCCACCACCTTTCAAACAAACTGAAGGCTTTTGAATGTTATTCGCCAAACGCCTGAACAGTTATCTGTTATATACGATAGATCGCAACCGAAATGTCATATATGACAGATTTTATATCGCATATAACATATTTTTCCAGTCCGGTCATCATACGCTTCGAATTTGTTGGATATAATTTCCGGCATGATTTATGCTGTAATATTCCGGCAGATTATATGAAAGAGAATTTCCTGATGAAAAGGGTGAAACAATCAAACTGCGGCAAAACCGGAAGGATACGTTATGAATGAGAATGGGACTGCGGTCCGCATGACAGCCGTTTCAAAGAATTTTATGAACGAAAATATTTATTTTAAATTGGCCAAGGTCCTGGATACCCTGCCGAACGGATTTCCAGCAACCCATGACGGTCTTGAAATCACGATTTTGAAAAAGATCTTCACGCCGGAAGATGCGGAACTTTTTTGCGACCTGCGCCTGACATTTGAGACGGCTGAACAGATCGCCCAGCGGACCGGACGCCCGCTTGCCGGGCTGGAAGATAAACTCATGACAATGAGGGGAAAAGGTCAACTCTTCAGCATTGCCATGGGAGAAACCCGCTTCTTTAAAATGCTGCCCTGGGTCTTCGGCATTTATGAGTTTCAGCTCCCTCACATGGATAAGGAGTTTGCCGAACTGAACGAAGCCTATAGCCCGATTTATGGAAAACAGTTCTTCTCGAAAACGCCGCAATTGATGCAAACGCTTGCCATTGAAAAATCCATTCCTGTTCATCAGGAGGCGTTGTCTTATGAAAAGGTTTCCACAATCATCGAAAACGGCCAATCGTTTCTGGCAAATGAGTGCGTATGCAAGAAAGAACGCGGACTGCTGGGCCATCCCTGTGACAGGTCAACACAAGTGTGTCTGGCGGTTGCGCCTGTCCCCAGGGTTTTTGACAACTCTCCGCTGGGCCGCGTCATTTCAAAAGACGAGGCATATCTGTTACTGAACAAGGCTGAAGAAGAGGGCCTTGTGCATTTGAC
>JAPLJE010000502.1:0-1109 GCA_026388755.1 Deltaproteobacteria bacterium
GATTAAATGAATGAACACTCATTCATTATTTTGGTTAAAAAAGCCCTGAACAAAATATCCAACGACAAATTAATACAATTGAAGGGAGAATGAAAGTAAAAAATGGAAACCGCTTTAATCTCTCCGGCTAAGGCTTGGGTGCTTGGATTTATCCCCACGATGTTTTTTTCAATCATCATTCCGATTATCGGGGTGGCTTGCTTTACCTATATCATTGCCAAGCGGATTGCACCTCTTGTCCGCTCCAAACCCGATCCACGTATGGACAATATCGCGAACAGGGTGGCGAACATGTTCAAATTCGCCTTTGCCCAGTATCGCCAGCCCCGGTACATGATGGCGGGGGTGCTTCACATCATCCTGTTTGCAGGGTTCATGATCCTCTCGCTTCGCTCCATCACCCTTGTCGTCCTCGGGCTTAAAGACGGATTCGTTCTGCCGGGCCTGGGTGGAGTGGCCGGACACATTTACAGTGTTCTAAAGGATATCGCCGCCACATCCGTTTTTCTGGCCTGCGTGGTGGGCATGGTGCGAAGGGGTATTTTCCGGCCCGAGCGTTATGATGTTCCCAAGAAATACGGCAAGGATCATACGTCCGAGGCTGTTTTCGTTCTGATGCTGATCACCACTCTGGTGACGTGCGACATGATTTTTGAAGGCACTCAGGTGGCTGCCCAGATGCAGAAAGGACTGCCTTCCGAATTTCTGCTGCCAGGAATGGGGGCGTGGATGGCAGCCGGCATCCTGAGCAATACGGGTCTTTCAACGCTTCAGAATCTTCACCTGGGGTCTTTTTTTCTGCACAATCTGGTTTTCTTTTTCTTTCTTTGTTTTCTTCCCATGGGAAAGCATTTTCATGTCATCACCTCCATCCCGAACGTGTTTTTAATGAAGCTCAAGAAAGGCATGATCAAGCCGGTTCAGTGGGGCGTGGATGAAAACAAGCTGGATGAGCTTAAGTCCTTTGGCGTCAAGAAATTCGAGGATTTTACCTGGAAACACATGCTGGATTTTTATTCCTGTGCGGATTGCGGCAGATGCTCGGACCAGTGTCCGGCCAATGCCGTAAAACGTCCGCTGTCCCCACGCTTTATTTCGATCAAGTGCCG
>JAPLJE010000502.1:1239-5600 GCA_026388755.1 Deltaproteobacteria bacterium
CATTCACGGGGAAATGACGCCCAAGGATGAGCCGCTTATCGGTTCGATCCTGAGCGAGGATGAAATCTGGTCCTGCACCACCTGCGGTGCCTGCGAGGCCGAATGCCCGATTTTTATCGAATATATCGACAAGATCGTGGACTTGAGACGGGGCATGGTGGATGAAGGCCTGGTGCCGCAATCGCTTCAAAAACCCCTCAAAGCCTTGGAAAAACGGGGCAACCCCTGGGGCAAGATGGAGAAGAAACGGGCCGAGTGGACAAAGACCCTGCCGGAAACCTGTGATGTCAAACTTTTCGAAAATGGGGATGAAGCCCAGACCCTGTATTTTGTGGACAGCATTACCTCTTACGATGACCGCATGCAGAACATTGCCCGTGCAACCGCCTGCCTGCTGAGCGCCGCCGGCGAGGATTTCGGAATTCTGGGCAAGGACGAGAAGGACAGCGGCAACGAGATCCGTCGCTTTGGTGAGGAAATGCTGTTTCAGGATATCAAATTCCAAAACACCGAAGCCATTCTGGGTACAGGGGTCACGAAAATCATCACCGCCGATCCCCTACCATGATCCCTGCTACCTGGGCAGACATAATGGCATTTACGAAGACCCCCGTGAGGCCCTGGATGCCATTCCGGGCTTAAATCGTGTGGACATGCTGAAAAGCCGGGATCGCTCGTTCTGCTGCGGCGGTGGTGGGCTGATGCTGTTTTACGAGCCTGAAGAAGAACAGCGGATGGGCGTGCTGCGAGTTCAGATGGCCAGCAAGGCTGGTGCGAACGTCATTGTGACCGCCTGTCCGTTCTGTCTGGTGAATATGGAAGATGCCATCAAGGTTGCAGGGCTGGAAGGAAAAATGGAAGCCATCGATCTGTGCGAACTGATCGAGCGGCATCTGCAAACAACGTAAACTGGAATCAATATTATCAAAAAATGAGTTAACATTTATCGTGGAGGAATAGCATGGAAATTTTGGTATGTGTGAAGAGAGTACCAGATACTGCTGAAAATGAAATCGTGGTCAACAGCAAGGGTACGGATATTGAGCGGGGCGATCTGGTATACTCGGTCAATGAATGGGATAATTACGCCGTTGAAGAAGCTATCCAGATCCGGGACAATGTCGGCGGCAGCGTCACCGTGGTAACGGTTGGGGATGGGGATGCCGAGGAGATTCTGCGGCGTGAAATGGCCATGGGCGCGGACAAGGGTGTTCTGCTGTCCGACGATACGTTCAACGGCTCCGACGGAAAAGGAATTGCCACCATTTTGAAGGCGGAGATCGCTAAGGGCAAATACGATCTGATTTTGACCGGCGCCCAGGCGGACGACGGCGCTGCCCAGGTCGGTGGCATGCTGGCCGCCATGCTCGATATGCCGTATGCCTCTCTGGTCAACAAGATTGAAATCGTCAGCGACAAAGTCATCAAGGTAGGCCGTGAAATCGAGGGCGGGAACCAGGAAATGAGCGAGATCGATCTTCCCTGCGTGCTTTCCATTCAGACCGGCATCAACGAACCCCGCTATGTCGGGATTCGGGGGATTCGAAAAGTGGCTTCCGTTGAGATTCCGGTTCATGGCTCGGCAGATCTGGGACTTGCTGCGGGATCGGTTGGAGCTGCCGGCGCAAAGGTCAAACGGATGGATTATTTTGTACCGCCCATGGGTGAAGGTGCTGAAATGCTGGAAGGCAGCTCCGATGAGATTGCAGAAAAACTGATTGAACTCTTGAAGTCCAAAGGAGGGATCAAATAATGACGCAACAGATTTTTGCCTATATATCATATAAAAATGGTTCTGCCGATGATTCAGCCTTCGAGCTGATTGTGGCAGCCAAAAAAATCGATCCGGCTGCCGCCGTTACCGCAATCGTCTGCGGTGCTGGCGCTGAACTGGATGCTGTCTGTACGGCAATGGCCGGGGTTTATTCCGAGGTATGGAAAGTCGCCAATCCGGCGCTGGCCTATCCCAATGCGGAAATTCTCCGTGGGGTCCTGGTCAATATCCTTCCCGCCGGCGCCATCACGCTGGTTCCGCACGATACCTTCGGCATGGATCTTTCCCCGGGGCTGTCCATCAAACTGAACGCGGCCTTTGTTCCGGATGTCGTGGCTATCGAAGGCATTGACGGTGCCAATCTGAAAGCAATTCGCCAGGAATTTGGTGGTCAGATCAGCACCCATATTCTTTGCGACATTTCCGCGGGAGCCGTGATGAATGTGCGTTCGGGGTGTTTTCTCTCTGATGACAGCAAAGCTTCCGGCGCTGTGGTGGATAAATCCGGCCAGGCCGGCGACTGCAAGGCCAAGCGCCGGTTCCTTGAACTTGTGGCAGCCGAAGTGGGAGACGTGGATATCACCAAATCCGATGTGCTGGTTTCCGTGGGCCGCGGCATCGAGGATCAGGAAAATATCGGGATCGCCCAGGAACTGGCCGATGCCATCGGCGCCGTGGTTTCCTGCTCCAGACCGATCGTGGACGCCAAGTGGCTGGAAAAGGCCCGGCAGGTGGGAACCTCCGGCAAGACCGTCAAGCCCAAGGTTTACATAGCGCTCGGGATCAGCGGATCTTTCCAGCACATGGGCGGAATCAAGGGCAACCCCTTCATGGTTGCGATCAACAAAAATCCCAAAGCTCCGATTTTCCAGGTCGCCGACATCGGTATTGTCACGGATCTCTTGGAATTTGTCCCCGAGCTGACCGAAAAAATCAAAGAGATGAAATAGTCTGCTGAAGTTTTATCCTGCACCACATAAATCAACCGGCTGAACTGTAAAAGGGCAGCCGGTTGATAATCGTTATTTGACCTGCCTCTCTGCTACCTGCTGAAAAGAGATTGGTTTCATGCTGCAAAGCCTCTGTAATTTTCTTTTCAAAATCAGATATTGAAAAAATGAAGCTGTCCCATTTTTTTCTTGATGCGGGTTATAAATTTCTATAGTGACAAGAATAATTTCAAAATACCATTTATGGTACTTATATGACATTAAAGAAAAATCAAAATACGGTTCCGGCTATTGATCGCGCCATAGATGTTATCGAATTCATCTCGTCCTGCGAAAAGGATATGTCACTCTCCGAGATCATGGACAACGTCGACATTCCCCGCCAATCTCTTATCCGTATTCTCAATACCCTTTGCAACCGGGGTTTTCTCGACAAGTCCAGCAAGAGGGGCCTTTACCGGATTGGACTCAAGTTCCTCTATTTGGGGCATCGGCTCCAGGACAAGTTTGATCTGCGCACGGTTGCCTGGGAGAATATGAAAGAGCTGTCGCAGGAGACGCGCAAAACCATCGAGCTGTCCACCCTGGACCGGGATCAGCTCATCCTGCTGGAACAGATTCGTGGCAGCGAGGGGTTGTCTCTCTATTCCCGTGTTGGCAGTGTTTTCCCCTATTTGCATGCCGTGAGCGTCGGAAAGGTTTACCTGTCACTCATGAGCGAGGATAAAAGACGGCGCGTGCTTGATAAAATCGGATTGCCGGCGGTGACGAAAAATACCATCACCGATATGGAGATTCTGGAGAAAGAAATCCGCGATGTGCAGAAGCGTGGGTATGGTTTCGAAGATCAGGAGTTAAGAGAAGGCGTCAGAAGGGTTGCTGCCCCCATCTTCAACTTCGACGGCGAACCGGTTGGCTGCATCGGGCTCTCTGCCAGCATTTTCAGTTTCGACCTCAAGGATGTTGATAAATTCGGCCAGTTGGTGCTCGATGCGGCAAAAAAGATTTCCAAGAAGATGGGATACACAAAGTAACCCAAAGCTTAGAGCTTCATCAGTTTGACATCTGTCCTCTTTTTTCAACAGCACGATAGAAACCACCACCCTCTTATGAGCATCCAATCCCGCATTTCTCTTTAAAATCAATTCAATCATCGCTCCTCCCCAATGGTTTGTAAAATGCTTCTGTAAGTGTTGGACTTCCAAATTATCCATTTCACCAAAATTCCGAAAGGCCTTTTTACCGTTTATTTTTTTCTTGACAAGGCATATAAAAATACTATAAGTACCAAATATGAATTTAATCATATCGTATATGGTACTTATATGAACTGTAAGAAAATTCAGAATACGGTTCCGGCTGTCAACCCTGCCATAGAAAAAAGGAGATAAGCAGATGGAGAAGCAAAAGCTTACCTACGATGTTCAGATGTTCCAGGACACTTTCGAAAACGAATTTACCTACCTCAATGGCTTTCTTCGCAATGTTCATCGCTTCAAGGAGCGCACAGCCCTGACATGTCCCCAGCGCGGCCGGTCCTGGTCATATCCGCAGGTTAACGCCGCATGTAACAAGCTGGCCCATGCATTGATGGGCGATGGCGTGGAAAGACAGCAGATCGTTATGTACCAGCTTTT
>JAPLJE010000708.1 GCA_026388755.1 Deltaproteobacteria bacterium
GGTGGTGGGAAGGAGGGGGGGAGGTAATGACTTTTTCATGGGCAGCGTCTCTCGAAGTGTGCTGGGAAAGTCCGCTAACTGCGCGCTTTGGGTGGTTTCCTGAAATGAGCTCCAGGAGTTTTTCCCTTCAGCCATTTCCTGAAGCCGGACTGGTGTCCAGTCTGAAGTTTGCAGGAGAGATCTCCAGGGTTTCCAACAGACTTGCCATCCACTATGAACTCTTTGGTCATCTAACGGAAGTCGTGATTCCCATGCCGGTGGATATGCCGGCCCGTAAGAACGCTCTGTGGGAAGAAACCTGTTTCGAGTTCTTCATTGCTGTCAAGGATTCTTCCCAATATTGGGAATTCAACCTCTCTCCGGCCGGCCACTGGAATGTTTTTCGCTTTGCCGCATATCGCAAAGGGATGCAGGAGGATATGGCCATTGGGTCGCTTCCGTTAAGAGTTCGGCGTCAATCTATCACTTTATCGCTTTCCCTGGAAATTAATCTGGATAGAGTCCTTCATAGAGATCAAGCTCTGGAGGTTGGCATTAGCGCCGTCATAAAGCAATGTGACGGCATGATGAGCTACTGGTCGCTATCCCATCCCGGCCCGCAGGCAGATTTTCACCGCCGGGATGGTTTTCTCATCGAATTGTAAGATAAGGGATGGTCTATTCCAGCGCTTGTGTCCGTCGCATGCTATCCGAGAAGGCCAGTAGCATCCATGAAAGACGGTATTTCA
This sequence comes from Deltaproteobacteria bacterium, assembly GCA_026388755.1. Lineage (GTDB taxonomy): Bacteria > Desulfobacterota > Desulfobacteria > Desulfobacterales > Desulfatirhabdiaceae > RAAP-1. The sequence goes on from JAPLJE010000708.1 coordinate 729, forward strand.
TCAGCTTGAATACCCAGGGACGTGGCTGCCCAATTTCCCTACAATCCAAACCCTCAATTTTCGTTGCTTTTGGTGATAACCCCAATTTCATTTTTTTCATACCTTGGTCGTACGATGATCAGTCGGTTTTCCATTATCACCCTTATCTCCCCCCAACATGATATCTACAACTGGCCAATGCCGCCTTAACCTTACGGCTTCACATCGAATACCGGATAATTTGCGCACTCCTGTCGAAAGGACGCGATTAATTGGTAGTGAGCTTTTTTCCATGGGGTGTTTCCAAAGCGTATGAATTGCTGTGCCCATGAACAACTATCCGGAATGCGGTAATTTGTTTGACAGAAATGGCAGCATTATCATAGGGTAAAATTCGAATAAATGTGAAAATATCGGCTTGAGCAAGCAACGGAAGCAAAAAGATGTGCAAAGATGTTTTTGCATGATTGACTTCTGCGGATTACAGATTGCAAATCGTTACGGCTGCCGGAGGGGTCAGGAGAATCAATGATACCATTCGTATTGTTAAAGATGACCGAACTCAAGAATATATGCAAGTATGGTTGACATTTCAAATGTGACCCATCGCTATTTCGGAAGGTCCCCCATACGAAACAGCGATGAGCCAAATAAAGAAATCATCCTGATATCCAGCAGAAAACAGCTGGAAGAATGATCATCCCAATTGCCAATATCGTTGATGGTGATATCGACGCATATGCTGAATAATGCCGGAAGGGACGTTGTGCTCCAGGGATGCCTTCTGGCAGATACAGGGGCGAGCCCTGAGCGCCTCAGGGATTGGTTGTTGAATTCTGATTATTGCTGTGACCGAATTAACTAAGGAAGGGATTATCAAAAGTGATAGCAAGAGATATTGATACGAATAAGGCAGGGGAGGCCCTTCGACAGAACGATCAATACCTGGATGAATCCGAAGGGATTTCCTTGAAGGACTTGGTGCTTTCCATTTGGGGATATCGAAGGGCAATATCAGTTTTGACCTTGGCGGCAACCCTTTTGATCGGGGGAATAGGTGCAGGCATCTATCTGTTTCAACAAAAGCAGCATATAACTCGCCTTCAGTTCAGCCTTGACTTTGATGGCGTCGAGAAAAACGAGTATCCCAACGGAACCAAGTTCAGTACATCAGACATATTGGTATCTCCTATAATAAACAACGTCTATGACATAAACGACCTTAAGAGATATCTTGATCTGGCGGAGTTTCGCTCAGCGCTTAGCGTGATTCAGACAAACGACAATGTCAGGCTTTTGGAGTACGAATATGCGCCAAAGCTGGACGACAAAAAACTGACTATTGAGCAGCGGAGCCGGCTGGAGGCTGAGTTTCTGGAAAAGAAGAAAAGCCTCTTGGTCCCTATCTTCAATCTGATTTTATCCGGAAACAGATCCGTATTATCCATCCCGCCTACCTTAAGGGTGAAGGTACTTCAAGATATACTCTCGGGCTGGGCGGAATACGCGGACAGGGTGAAAGGCGCAAGTAAATTCCAGATCCCCCTGGTGTCAAAAAACATATTGAGAAAAGAAGATCTGGATGTGCAGGATTACCTTGTGGCGGTCGATATGCTCCGTACTACCACCGAAAGGGTTATGAGCGACATTACGAAGCTACAGAAAATACCAGGCGCGGCCAACTTTCGCCTGCAGGGAAACGATGTTTCCCTGCAGGATCTCAAATACCGATTACAGGACATGGAGAAGTTCAAAATAAGTCCGCTCTTGGGCATAATCAGGCTTGGTGGAATCACAAAGAGCGACGAAGTAACAAAAATATATCTTCAGCATCGTATTTTTGAACTTAAGATGAAGGAAGAGGATGCCACGTCGCGTGAAAAGATATACGAGGACTCTTTTAATAACTACAGTCAAGGAACCAGATCTGCTTTGGCCGGAGTAGACTCGGGGGGACGGCTTCAGCCAATCGCCCCGGCCTCTCCTTTGACTGCAAATGTCCCGAGCACGATAAACCAGTTAGGGGAGACCTTCCTGAGCAGCATTATAAAAATGGCACAGGAAAACCTGGATGCCAAGTTCAGGCAGGAGCTCACGCAAAACGTCATAAAGGAAGCGCTCGGCAAGGTGGAAATCGTATCAGATCTCAAATATTATGAAAGACTTTTCTTCGAGCTATCAAAAACTGAGAAGCTGAAAAGTAGTAGTATAGTTGCAGATCAAGTCCGTTCCGTGGTTCTTGCCACTGTTGATCAGGTTTATGATACCCTGCAGCGCAGCATCGATGTGATAAATGCCCTCTATGAGGGTCTGAGCAAGGCCAACTTGAACCCCGCCAGCACTCTCTTTACGGTTAAAGAGCCGGCTCTTATGTCTGAGGAGAAATCCTTAACCCTCGTGAAAGTGTTTTCTTCTGTTGTAATGATATGTCTGTTGGTTGTGGGATGCATTCTTATCGGAGTTCTGATTTTTCATTCCTTCAGAAGGCGGGGAGCCCCTCAATTGCCATGATCGTTGATATATAGTTCATAGCATACGAATTGATACCAATTTACCTAATTTTTTTTGCGAATCAAATTGTAAATCATCTGGCTAAAATTCATCTTCAACTTTACGAATTTTTGCGATTATCTTGGAGCAGTTATCTGCTGTGCCTCTCTCGAACCCAATATCAAGTTGCTTGATCAGATTTTTCATTGTGAAGTCACAATTTCTGACTATATGATTTTTCACTACCCCCCTCCAACAGATTATGATTGGTTACAGTTCCGGGCGATACGGTGGGGTTTTTTAAACTGCATAATCCCGCCGTGGCAGATAAAGCAAATATCGGCATATTGGACGATGATTTTTTAAATGATGTGCGCAACCTTCCGGAACGAAATCTGGCGATAGAGCTGCTGGAGCGCCAGCTGGTAGGTGAGATCAAGACACGATTTGCCACGAACTTGGTACAACAAGCCAAATTTTCAGAATTGATTGCCAACGTCATCCTGCGATATCAGAACCGTGCCATCGAAACCGCGCAGGTGATGGAAGAACTCATTCTTGGGTTCCGGCTAAGAAAGCACACGAATTTGAGTGACTTTCAGAGACTGGTCGAAAGGCAAAAACACCTACTGGGAAAGGGATTCCAAGCATTCTAAGGGTGTCAGCAAGGGAGGCTGCAACCTCATTTAATATAAGGTTTATCTCTTTTTCGAGTGGTAAAAACGTTCGAAGAACCGATCTCATGCTTTGTTATCCTATTCTTGAGTATTGGGCGGTTCGGAAATATCAACAATACCGAAAGAATGTTACATTTCGCTTATCGTTCAAATCCTCATCTCTCAAACATTTTTGCGGATTCATCACTGCTTTAACGCAATAGCTAATACCCACCTATTTCCAATAAGATATAGATATTTTTCACGGTTTCATACTTAAAAAGACCATTTGAAAGCGGCTGGATATCGTCTTCTTCCCAGCAGTAAGTCACCCCCCTTCTCCTTAATAAAGTCAGTTCAGGCTGGCCTGAATGTGCCAGCCATAGAACATCCGGAAAACAAAACAACTGGAAAACCTGTTACAGGTTGTGGTAAGACGCTTATACATGGGAGATTATCCGGCTGAGATAATATCGACGAAAATGAATATCGCCAACTGTCATGAGGGAAATGATGCCAGGTGAACCTGCCGGCAGGTTGAAGCTATTGATTCGTGCTCAGTATTTTCTGTATTTCGGGGTCATGGGCATGTATCTGCCATATTTTAACCTCTATCTGTACCATATTAAACTCAGCGGTTTTCAGATCGGTGTGCTTTCGGCCCTGCGCTCCGTGGTGCTGGTGTTGTTTCCCGTGCTCTGGGGCATGCTGGCAGACCGGCTTCAGGCCCGGAAGGCCATCTATGTTTCTTGTAACATTGCCAGCGCGGCCCTCTGGTCTTTTTATCTGGTTACCACCCGTTTTGAGTGGCTGGTGGTGATCACCCTTGGGTATGGGATATTTTTCTCCCCCATCATCTCCTTTCTGGAAGCCTTCACCATGGATGTTCTGGGCAAGGAGAAACTGCGATACGGCCAAACCCGGGCCTGGGGTTCCATTGCCTTCATTGCCGTTGTTGTTCTGGTCGGCCGCTTGATCGATGTCTATCCGGTCGGCATCATTCTGCTGCTGATCCTGGCGGGCGGACTGATTCAATCCGGAGTTTCCATGGGAGTACCCTCTGTTCGCATCGCCAAACTCAAGGGGCTTTCCAGGGGTACCGGGCAGTTGATGAGCCGAAAGAGCGTCGTCTTTTTGATCTGCGCCTTTTTGATGCTGCTCAGCCACGGAGCTTATTATGGCTTTTTCTCTATTCATCTGGAGAAACTTGGCTTTGGGAAAACATTTATCGGCATCTCTTGGGCCGTGGCATCGGCTGCAGAAATCATCGTGATGATCCATTCAGGGCGGATATTTAAGCGGTTTTCCCTGGAAACCGTCATGGTCTTTTCATTCAGCATCGCGGCGATGCGCTGGTTCCTGCTGGCCTTTGTCGACAGCGGACCCGTGATCCTGATCACCCAGGTGCTTCACGCATTTACATACGGCGCCTTTCACATGGCCAGTATCCTGTATGTGGATGCTTTGTCCTTAGAGGCATCCAAAACGCTTGGACAGGCGGTCAACAACGCAGTCAGTTACGGTTTGGGACTGATGGCGGGATTCTTTTTGAGCGGATATCTTTACGAAACCATCGGTTCTCATGCGTTGTTCATGACCAGCGGGGGGATTGCGCTGTTCGGGGGCATGATCATGACACTGTATCAGATTGGCTTTCGAAACCGGCAAAAGGAGTCTTTATGACGCATGAGGAATGTGGGAATCAGATCGAGACCGCCATTGACGTATTGCGAAAATACGTTTCGGAGATAACCGGAGAAGCACCCACCGATGCAGAGATTGCAAGGGCGCTGACCCGGTATTTCGTGCTCAAGGAAATCAGCGAGCACATTGAGATGCAGCGGGACAATCCTGAATGGTAAAGCAGTCATCGTGCTTGATAAAATATAAATCCTACGATAAACTGTTTTCGGGGATAATTTAGAAAATATGGATATTACAGTGGGATAGCGTGCTTGAACATAATCTCGAAGATCGTTTAGGGTTTAGCCTCTTGCGCGAGTCTTCGATTTCTATAACCCGTCTGATGGGGAGAAGGATTATGAGCAACTACTACTTATTTCAGGATAGAAAGAAATGTATTGGCTGCCATAGCTGTGAAGTCCAGTGTGAAAGCAATAAATCCCTTCCATCCGGCTCAAGACTCTGCCAGATTGTTCCAGACGGCCCCCATGTCATCAACGATTTGCCCCGGGTATCCCATGTATTGATGTCCTGCTTCCATTGCGAAACTCCCTGGTGTGTGGCAGCATGCCCGGCAGGCGCCATGAAAAAGCGCCCACGGGATGGTATTGTTTATGTGGACCCATTGCTGTGTATTGGATGTAAAAACTGTATTTCTGCCTGTCCCTGGGGATCGGTTCAATGGGATCCGGAAAAACGCCAGGCGGTAAAATGCGATTACTGCATGGATCGAATCGATCTGGGGCTGAAACCGGCCTGTGTCACGGTGTGCACTTCGCACTGTTTGGAATTTGGTGCGATTGAAGAAAAAATGCCGGGATTGCGGAAAAAACCGTTTATTCCTGTTCTGCCGGTACGGGAAGATGAGCAAGATGCAATCCTTCCACAAAAGCGGTGTCCGGTGAATGCCGTAATGACCGAACTGGAGCGCATCCTGAATACCGGAAACCTGGTTGATCCCAAAAGTCGGCGAAGAACTGAAAAAATTCTGAAGCTTATCCAGGATGTGGCTTGGGGAAGGGCAGGAGCAGACCACCTGCAGTCCATTGAGTCTTTTGCGCAGAAAATCATAAAAGAAGGCCCGGATGATATCAGTCGAAAAACCGGGGAGTTTGTGAGCTTGACGCTGACCGAACACCTCGAGGTGTTTGTCAGTCATGTACAGACCAATAATTGCGCAACGGGTGAATGCGTCAAAATGGCACCGGCTCCCTGTCAGATGGCATGCCCTGCAGGAATGGATATCCCGACCTATGTCACCTTGATCGGTATGGGACGGGACGCAGAAGCCATCGAAGTGATTCGAAAAGACAACCCGTTCCCCCCCTTGTGAACTCATGTGTGTGCGGGGCAGAATCGACCAGCCGGTTTCCATTAAATATTTAAAGGCTTTTTCCGCAGAGAAGTCGATGCGGGAAGGGCGGTATCTCAATCCGCCCAAAGAACCGGATAAAGGGCAGAAAGTCTGTATCATCGGCGCAGGGCCCGCCGGCATGAGCGCTGCGTATTACCTGAGTCTTAAGGGATACGGTGTCCGGGTTATCGAGGCGTTGCCAACGGCCGGAGGAATGATGCTGCTTGGCATCCCCCGATACAGGCTTCCGTGTCGAATCATCGACCTGGAAGTGACGATGCTCGAAGAACTGGGCGTGGATTTCCGGTTCGATACAAGTTTTGGCAAAGACGTTACCCTGGATTCCTTAAGCGCCGAAGGCTTTGAAGCCTTCTTTTTTGCAATCGGCGCCCATAAATCGTTTAAGCTCAATATCCCCGGTGAAATGGATTATCCTCAGGTCACGCAGGCCATCGATCTGCTGCGGCGCGTGGCATTGGGAGACTGGGAAATTCCTGGCGAGAAAGTCGTGATCATTGGCGGTGGGAATGTGGCCATCGATGCCGCCAGAACCTGCATAAGGCTGGGTTGCAAGGAGGTGATCCTGGCATACCGCAGAGCGCGCACTGAAATGCCCGCGGATGTCGAGGAGGTCGAACAGGCCGAGGAAGAAGGGGTTCAGATTTCTTTTTTGACCATTCCTGTCGCCATAATTGGAACTGGCCTTGACCAGAATGGCCGGGCAACTGCGCTTCGATGTGTTCGCGCTGAAATGATCACACAGGAAGGCAGCAATCGAAAAGTTCCGGTTCCGATTGAAGGCAGTGAATATTTGATTGAAACCGATGCGGTGATTTCCGCTATCGGACAGCAGGTGGATCAGGACTGCTTGTCATCAATTTCTAGACTCAAATGGACCCGCAGAAATACTCTGTTTGCCAGCAGGGTCAACATGAAAACATCGGTTCCCGGTGTCTTTGCAGCCGGAGACGCGGTTTCGGGGCCGGCAACTGTGATTGAAGCCATCGGCGGCGGCAAGCGTGCGGCAGATGCCATTGACCGTTATCTGTCGGAAATTCCCCAGCCAAGAATTCCACCGGTGCCGGTTCGAAGGGGAAGGATCGACTGGATAGAGGTACCGGCCAAGGTCAAAATGGAAATGAAGCGGCCTGTCATGTCCCTGTTGCCCATTAACCGCAGGCGAAAAACTTTTCAGCAGGTGGAAACCGGCTATCCGGAAAAAAGGGTTCGGCAAGAGGCCGCCCGATGCCTCCGCTGTGATATTTGCACCCGATGCGGGCGCTGCATGGAGATATGTCGGGACAAGATAAAGGTTGATGCCCTGAAGATGGGCTATCTTGATTTTGATCGTCCCGGTCCAACCGATTTTACCATTACCGAAACAAGGTGTGTTTTATGCGGCGCTTGCGCCGCCAACTGCCCCACCGGGGCTATGAGAGTGGAAGATTCGAATGGAGAAAGGGTGCTGTCCTTGTGCGGGACGGTTCTGAACCGGCAGAAATTAATCCATTGTGAAAGCTGCGGCGCGGTCATGGGGACTGCATGTTACCTTGAGTATATTCGGAAAAAACATCAGTCCGTCATACAGATCGGCGATCCGCAGACGCTATGTTACTCCTGTGCCCGGAAAACGATGGCGGCATACATGGCTTCCCGGTGGCGTCAGTATGAATAATATCGATTTGAGAAATAGAAGTGAAATGCCCCTTTTCCCAAAAAGGGGAAGGATATCATGTGGCTCGTTATGCCAAGAAAGCAAAGGGGTTATAAGGGAGGGGATATTATGGGTTTTCGTAAAGGACAAAAAGTTGAGATTTTTAAAAAGTCAACGGATGATGGATGGGAAAGTTTTATGGATGCTTATGTCGGAACCCATGGCATAATTACGGATCCCGATACCGCCATCAATGACTCAGATGCTCTGGTTGAGGTCAGTCTGGTGGGAAAAGGCACTTTCCGATTTCCCCAGGACTGCCTGAGGTGCATTGACGCATAGAAGAACGGCTCAGCCATTTAGGTGCTGCGAATGGTAAGCGGTCAATGGGGGGCTGATAGCCCTATAGTTTTCCTAAGCTATTATGACAGTGAGAGGTTGAAATCACCAGAGATATTTTCAGAGGCAGAAATTGATCATGCCAAAATTATCCGGCATTATGTTTGACAAACGGGATCACGTTTTGTTGACCATCGTCAATGACGTGTTGAACCGGGATAAAAGTCAGGAATATAATAAACGCAAGTTTTACCCCTATTTTCATCCTCATGGTATCAAGAAACTAGCTGAATCCAAGGGCTTGCGCATCGCCTATGCCGTCATCCATCTGCTGGAGTCACTTGAGGCCGGTAAACAGGATGAACGCATCGGCGCCCTGCGCGCATTGCGAGACGAGGTGCTGAAAGCATCGGACGGTGCCATGCCCAAAAATACGGCACGGGTCTTGCTGCAGATCATGAAGGAACTGGTACGATCTCAGGGAGATTGCAACCGCCAGCTCCAACTGGCCCATGATTTCAGGGTTACGGCCACGGGTAAGCCCCGCATCGTGCGAAAGCAGCTGAAACGCTACCATCTGCTGGAAATGCCCGAGGAATGGAATCAGCTGGCGTTTGACGACCATGTTCACGATGTGAACACCAAGGGCCGCAAGTCTGCCACGCACCTGATCATGGATGCTTGGATCAAGGGCGTTCGCCGCCTGCGCGTAATTTACTACAATTACATTCAGGCGTCATTTGCTGCTGAGCTTTTAGAAGCTGCCGAAATAATGGGAATTACGATGCGTATCGGCATCGAATATGCCGCCCGCTTCCGAG
>JAPLJE010000486.1 GCA_026388755.1 Deltaproteobacteria bacterium
AATGGTTCCGGATTCCGGTTTGCCTGAGCCTTTGGAGCCGCCAGGGTTAGCAGAAGGTGACCCAGGTTGTGATTTCCTAGGCGCCGGCAGCGGTGGATTTTTTTCCGTTGCGATTTTTATTTTTTCCAATTCTTTGATGCCGGCATTAAGGGATTCCATTTTGTTTTCCAGGTTTTTAAGCAGCTGGCTTGTCTGATCCTGAAGACGTTTTTCTTGATTTTTCAGCGCAATTTCCGCAGCTTTTTTATCCGCTTTTTCAGCCGAAAGCAGGCCAATATCCGCCTGACATTCAGCAACACTGGTAGTCACTTTATTTACGGTTTCGAATGATTTGGCGAATTCATCCGACATTTTTTTTTCAAGGGATTTGATGTCGGCATGCATTTTCTCCAGGCTGGTCTTCAGATCTTTCTGAACCCCAGTCAACTTATTGTCCATGACTGAGATCTCCCCTGCTATATCTTTCTTGTCCGCCTTTCCAGATTGAATTTCTGCCAGGGATGTTTCGGTTTTTTTGATGCTGTTCTGGACAGTAATTTCCATTTTCTTGATGCTGTCATGAACAGTTGCTTCCAATTTTTCCTGGCCAGCAAGCTTGGCGGCCAATGTTTCCTCCAGTTTGGCCTGTTTGATTGAAATATTTGAAATAGATGACTCCAGGCTCTGAGCCAAACTGGTCAGCTCCTTTGCCCCCATGTCCTGAGTCTGACTGACCATTTCCTTGATACTCCGATAACCGATAAATATCATGATACCGATTAAAATAGGAATGAGGATGGTAATGATCGTTACCCGCAGGTTCAATTTCTCAAATCGCTGATACTCAATCTGATCCGTAAGCAGTAAATCCGGATGTTCATCCTCTGCAACCCGGATTTTAAATTTTGAAGAATTCCGAAATGTCATTTATCTGTTATTCCCACTCGATCGTACCCGGCGGTTTTGAGCTGATGTCATAGACCACCCGGTTTACCCCTTTGACCTGATTTATGATTCTATTGGATATGGTTCCCAGAAGCTGATGGGGAATCTTCGCCCAGTCCGCAGTCATGGCATCCTGACTGGTAACAGCCCGAATTGCCACGATGTTTTCATAAGTTCGTTTATCTCCCATCACCCCTACGCTTTTGATTGGCAGCAATACGGCAAATGACTGCCATAACTTTCTATAATATCCAGCCTTCTTGATTTCTTCAAGCAAAAGATCATCGGCTTCCCGCAAAATCAAAAGCCGTTTGGGAGTGATTTCGCCGATAACCCGGATCGCAAGCCCGGGTCCCGGAAAGGGCTGGCGCCATATCATCTCTTCCGGCAGGCCTATTTCAGCGCCCAACGCACGGACTTCGTCCTTGAACAGATACCGTAATGGCTCTACCAGTTTCAACTTCATGTTTTTGGGAAGCCCCCCGACATTATGATGGGACTTGATCACGGACGAGGGACCGCCAAAGGCTGACTGAGATTCAATCACATCGGGATAGAGGGTTCCCTGGGCCAGAAATTCGGCGCCTTTGATCTTATCTGCCTCGGCTTCAAAAACCTCCATAAATACTTTCCCGATGATTTTCCGTTTTTTCTCAGGCTCGGTAATCCCGGCAAGCGGAGTTAAAAATTTGTTTTTCGCATGGATGAAACGGATATTGATGTCCAGATTTTGCTTTAAAATGACTTTGAGTTTTTCCCCTTCATTTTTTCTCAGCAGCCCGTTATCCACAAAAATACAGGTCAGGTTTTTTCCAATGGCCTTGTGGATCAATAAGGCGGTGACGGATGAATCCACGCCCCCGCTGAGTCCCAGAATCACTTTTTTATTCTGAACTGTCTCCCGGATCTGCTCAACGGCTTCTCTGGCAAACGATTTCATGGTCCAGCTTTTCTTACAGCCGCATATCTTGAATAAAAAATTGCCGAGCATGGTTTTACCCATGGGGGTATGCTCGACTTCGGGATGAAACTGAAGTCCATATAACCGTTTCTCGCGACGAACCATTGCCGCAATGGACGTGTTGGGGGTAGAGGCAGTAATTTCAAATCCGTCCGGAAGGCTGACGATGGAATCCCCATGGCTCATCCAGCACCGGGTATGGGCTTCGACATCATTAAAGAGCCCATCAGACTCTTTAATACTCAGTTCCGCAAAACCGTATTCCCGCTTTTCAGCGTGAGCCACTTTCCCGCCCAAAGCATGCACCATAAACTGCATGCCATAACAGATCCCCAGAACCGGGATCCCCAGGGTGAGGATGGCAGGATCCACTACCGGGCTTCCCTTTTCGTAAATGCTGGAAGGCCCGCCAGACAGAATAATGCCTTCCGGTTTCAGCGAGCGAATGCGATCGATATCCATTGTCGGGGGTTCCACCCGGCAGTAAACGTGGCATTCCCGAACGCGCCGGGCAATGAGCTGGTTGTACTGAGAGCCAAAATCAATAATGAGTATCATGGAAGTTCCTTATGAAGGATTGTTGGATTAACAATTTGCGAATCATTTCTGAATATGTTAGACACAGGTAAAAAAGTCAATGGTATTTTACCGAGTTAGACGTGTTCAGCTCTTGGCTAAACATTTATTTCGTTTTTCAGGACGGCAGGGTTACTTATGATCATTCAGGTCTATGAAGTCCAAACACAAAACGAGGCCGACCAGTTGATTTCACTGGGAGTCGATCATATCGGCAGCGTCATCCTCAGCACGGACAACTGGAAGAATCCTGTTTTAAAGGATATGATTCGAACTGTTGCCGAGCTGGGCGCTCGCAGCAGCCTGATTCCGCTGTTCAGCGATTTAAATGTCATCAAACGGGCTCTTGAATATTATCAACCGGATATGATTCATTTTTGCGAAATGCTTCCCGACAGGATCCGTCGGCCGGCCGGCTTTGAAAGGATTCTTCACCAGCAGCAACTCATCAAGGAAGCCTTTCCGCAAACCGATGTGATGCGGACTCTTCCGATTCCTCAAGCGCCTCACCATAACGGAAATTCGGTGCTGGATTATGCCAGGTTGTTTGAACCTGTCAGTGATTATTTTCTGACCGATACCCTGATGGTGCCAAAAGATCTTCCGGCGCTCGATCAGGCATCCGAGCCGCAGCCGGTCAGCGGGTTTATCGGCATCACCGGCGTGACTTGCAACTGGAGCCTTGCAAAGGAGCTGGTTGCCGCCTCCAAAATTCCGGTTATACTGGCGGGCGGCATTACACCGGATAATGTAGCGGAAGGAATACAGCAGGTTCACCCTGCCGGCGTGGACAGTTGCACCGGCACCAATGCGTGTGATCATCAGGGCCGACCAATCCGCTTCAAGAAGGATATGAACAAGGTCAATCGCCTTGTTGCGGCAGCCAGACAGGCTGCGACTACTTAACCAGGAGGATTTTAATACCATGCTTGATAGTGCTGACCTGAGAAAAGGTCTTAAAATTGAGATTGACGGAGCCCCCTATATTCTGACGCAGTTTGAATTCGTCAAGCCCGGTAAAGGACAGGCCCTGTACAAGTGCCGGCTGAAAAACATGCTGACCGGCTCGCAGTTTGACCGGACGTACCGATCCGGGGAAAAATTCAACGAAGCGCAGATGGAAGAGATTGAAATGGAATACCTGTATGCGGAAGGCGATCGGTACTGTTTCATGAATACCAAAAACTATGAACAGGAGTATTTGATTGCTGAGCAGGTTGGCGAGGGAATTCATTTATTAAAGGAAAATACTTTATGTAATGTGTTGTTTTTTCAGGATAAGGCCATTGGCGTGACTTTGCCGATTTTTGTGGAACTGAAGATCGTCAAGGCAGACCCGTGGGCAAAAGGGGATACGGCTGCCGGCGACAGCAAGCCAGCTACCCTTGAAACCGGTTATGTGCTTCAGATTCCGCCATTTGTTGATGAAGGCGAAGTCATTCGGATTGATACGCGAACCGGTCAATATGTGGAACGGGTCAAATAGACCCTATTTCATGAATGGCATCATTTATACCGTCGAAATCAGGATCCTGGATGGGAGCACAGAACTACCTCTGCTGCTTTATTTACCCTTGGATCACACTAACCCTAAATAAAACAGGAGGGTATATGAAAAAAATCACTTTTCTTTTAACATTGGGTTTATTGTTTTCCTTTTTTTCTTTAAGCATGGCCGCCGAAAAACCCAGGCTGGGTGTCCTGCGCTTCACCAATCACACCTCGGCAGGATGGTGGAGCGGCAGTGTGGGCACCGAACTTCAGGATATGCTGGCGGCTGAATTGACAAGTCTCGGCGCGTTTCAGGTGCTTGAAAGAAAAGAAATCGATGCGGTTCTGGGTGAGCAGGATTTGGGCGCTTCAGGAAGAGTCGATTCTCAGACCAAGGCAAAAATCGGAAAAATCAAAGGCGCCAAATATCTGGTTGCCGGAACGGTTTCGGCTTTTGAAGAACAAACCAGCGGCGGCGGCGGCGGCATTTCAGTCATGGGTTTTTCGGTCGGCGGCAAAAACGACAAGGCGTATATGGCGGTTGACCTGAAGGTCATTGACACCACGACCGGGGAAATCGTCGATGCCCGTACGGTTGAAGCCAATTCTTCTTCATTTGGATTGGCCCTTGGAGCCAGTGTGACTGGGCGCAAGCGTGGGCAGTGTTTCCGGAAGTCTGGGCAAATATGAAAAAACGCCTACGGGAAAAGCCATCCGGGCCTGCATCATGGAAATTGCCGAATACCTGGAGTGTTCTCTAGTCAAAGGTAAAAACGACCCCTGTATGAGCGAATATGCCGGTAAGGAATCCACGAGAAGAGAAAAAACCAAAAAATCCATTAATTTAGAGTAACAAACAGGTGCGGATCACTGTGAGCGTTCGGTTTGTACCCATTTTGATGCCCCGGCTGTTCGATCCGTGTCTCCGTATCATTTGATGACAGTATCAGGTCGGGCACACACCCCCGACCTGTTCGCTTCCAGCACGTGCTGAATTTCAACATCCTTGGGGGCGATATTGATGGATTCAAACGAAGGGCGGATGCTTATGCACTGCCTTGCACGGTTCGGCCGGTAATGTCCAGTCGTTATTTCCGTGGAGCCCTTTTTGCAGGCCGCCACGGTACTGATACCCATCCTGTGTATTAAGATATATTCGCGCTATTAACCCATGAAATACAATTGGTTTTTTAAGGAAACCACCCAATGAGAATAGCTGTTTTATATGGCAACATGTCCGAGAATACTTCAAAAGATGAGCAGGATGGGCTGGTACAGGTTGAATCTGTTTCCCAGGCATTGTCAGAGCTGAACCATGACCCGGTTCCGGTCAGTTTTTCACTGGATGTTAAAGAAACCCTGAGCAAAATCGCCGGAATCAAGCCGGAACTTGTATTTAATCTCGTGGAGTCCATTGATGGGCAGGGGCGACTGATTCACCTGGCTCCGTCCATACTGGATGCCATGAACATGGCCTACACCGGCGCCGGCACCGATGCCATTTATACCACATCCAACAAGATTCTGGCCAAACAGATGCTGAAGGGAGCCAGGATTCCAACTCCTTTTTTTGTTACCCCGGAAAATGCCAGGCACCGCAAATCGCCACTGTGCAATCCCGGCATCATCAAGTCCGTCTGGGAACATGGTTCTGTCGGGATCGGTTATGATTCGGTGGTTTTCCCCAAAACTCATGTCCAGCTCCTTCAGGAGATGGACCGCCGTAAAGACCAACTGGGCGGAGCGTGTTTTGCGGAAGCATTCATCGAAGGCCGGGAATTCAACCTCTCACTTCTGGCCAAAAATGGCAATGGCATCCCCCAGGTGTTGCCGCCGGCTGAAATTTGTTTTGAAAACTACCCCAAGGACAGACATAAAATTGTGGATTACAAGGCCAAATGGGAATCGGAATCCTTCGAGTATCAGCATACCGTCCGCTCATTCGACTTTCCGGATCAGGACCGGCCGCTACTGGACAAAATCATTAAAATTGCCAGAGAATGCTGGAAGCTGTTCAATTTGAAAGGATATGCCCGCGTGGATTTCCGGGTGGATGAAAACGGCAATCCCTGGGTTCTGGAAGTCAATACCAATCCCTGCATTGCACCGGACAGCGGATTCGTGGC
>JAPLJE010000442.1 GCA_026388755.1 Deltaproteobacteria bacterium
CATCGCTGATATCGGCCAACGGTTCGACGGATATGTCCAGGTCGGCAAGTCTGCGGTAAAAAATCGTCATGTCCGTCTCGATTGACGGCAGAATGGAGAGAAGCTCTCCGATCAACGCATCATCCGTATGGGGTTCAAAAGCGTATAAGCCCAGCTTGCGGGCCATCATGGTTTTCCATCCCTGCAGATAGCGTTCCACATAAAGGTCCACCGCCTGCTGCAGGGGCTTGGCATCTTCGATCAGCGGATAAATGGCATTGGCCAGCTGCGCGAGGTTCCAATGGGCGATTTGCGGCTGCTGGCCGAAACGATAGCGCCGGCCGGCCGCGTCGGTGGTGTTGGGAGTCCAGCCTGGATCGTAATTGTCAATCCACCCGTAGGGGCCGTAATCAAGTGTGAGACCGAGAATGGACATATTGTCCGTATTCATCACACCGTGGACAAAACCGACTCGCATCCACTGTACGATCAAATCGGCGGTTCGGCGGCACACCTCCTCGAACCATCGGATATAGACAGCCGGTGACGGATCGCCCAAATGGGGAAAATCGGTACGGACGGTGTAATCCAGCAGTTGTTTCAAGACTTTGATTTCGCCGCGGGATGTAAATATCTCGAAACTGCCGAAACGGGTGAAGGATGGGGCGATGCGGCACACCACCGCACCCGGTTCTTCCCTGGGATGTCCGTCGTAAAACATGTCCCGCTCGACGGGTTCGCCGGTTACGCTCAGGCTTAACGCGCGGGTGGTGGGCACCCCCAGATGAAACATGGCCTCGCTGCACAAAAACTCCCGCACGGATGAACGTAGTACCGCCAGGCCGTCCGCCGTGCGGGCGTAGGGAGTGGGACCAGCGCCCTTGAGTTGCAGCGCCCATCGCTCCGAACGGTGATTGATGATTTCGCCAAGATTGATCGCGCGTCCGTCGCCGAGTTGTCCGGCCCAGTTGCCGAACTGATGACCGCCGTAGCAGGTGGCGTAAGGGTCCATTCCCACGAGCAGTTCATTGCCGGAAAATACCTGAGTAAACTCCCGGGATTCGCAGGCTTCAACCGAAAGATCAAGCAGTGCCGCCGCTTCTTGCGAGTAGGCAATCAGCCGGGGAGCTGAAACCCGGGCCGGATGCACCCGGGAATAGCACGATCCCGTCACCTGACGGCGCCGGTTGATGGTCTCCGGATCGGCCGGCAGTTCTCGGGTGAAACGATTGTCAAAGGTCAATGACGCCAGCGTGTTGTTCTTGGGTTGGGTATTCATGGGGTCAGTATCTCCAAAGGGTGTCTTTCCCTTTTGATCCATTCATTTTGTCTTGCTGCTTTCATCCATCCATTCACATTTTGTCTCTTCCATGAATTTATACTATAAGCACGAAAACGACTTTTTGCCTCTGGAATGCGACACATAAAATGATAAAGGTGTCGGATGGGTTGGGGATATATCACCTTGACACCCTCCCTTGCCTATGGCATTTTGATGTGGTCATATATCCCAACTTCTGAGGAATACAACCATGGAAATAGGCATAAGTCATGCATGGTATGATGTATTTTGATAACTTACTTGATATGAATCAAGATATTGCATGTTTGAGTATATGGAAGTAAATGTTTAGAAATATGGATTGCAGGCAGCTGAAACCTGCATTTGACCTTGTGGTCACGTTGATTCTCTGGACATATTTTACGGCTGGTTTTGTTTTATTCTTTTCTCCGTTTTATCTGGCAGCCTTTCTTTTTTCCAGAAACAGGGAGCGGTCTTTCCAGTGCCTGAATCATCGATTCTACAAAGGCTTTTTTAAGCTGCTCAGAATCCTAACTCCTTCACGTCAAAAGCCGTTTTTTTAAAATTCCCATTTTCAGGCAGGTGATAGAATTGTCCGGATATATCCCCTCCACATCCGAAGGCGATTTGTCGGATTTGATCATTCAGCGGATTGAAGAAATGGATTGTTTTTTTGAGGGCGGTGGGAATCTTTTTATATTCCCCGAAGGAACCCGGAGCCGCAGTGGCGCGATTGGACAGCTCAACAAGGGGGCGTTTAAAATCGCCAGGCTGAGCCGGCGACCCATCAAGGTGCTTTTTGTTCAAAACACCGATAAACTGTTCCAGCCCGGCAAATTTTTGTTTAATACCTGTTTTGAAGGTACGATCTCAGTTGAAGTGATTGCCAATATCGAACCGGATTATCAGTGCGAACACCTTTCCATTTCCGGGTTGATAATGGAGGTAAGGTCATTGCTTGAAACGGAGCAGTCTAAACACTTGAGTCGAGAGGATTTATGAAAATAGTTTTGATGTCCATGCCTGACGTGGCTCCGGTAATCATGCATGAAGCCGCCTTTCACATGCCCAATTGCGGTATCGCCAGCATTGCTGCAAATATTGATAACGGGCACGACGTTTATATCATCGATCTGATCCGTAAACGCAGGCAGCTTAAAAAATATTTGACCCAAACCCTGTTAAAAATTCGCCCGGATCTGGTCGGTCTGTCCGCCATGGCATGGCAGTATGAAACCTGCATTAAATTGATCCGGTTGATAAAACATCTGCTCCCGGATGCAAAAATTGCCATCGGCGGATACCATGCCACCTTGATGCATGAAGAGATCGCCGCATCCAATGAGGCGAATCTGATCGATTTTATGGTCCGGGGTGAAGGCGAGGAAGCATGCCGCAGATTGGTCAATGCCCTGGAAGGCAGGGACCGGCTTGAAGACATTCCTTCACTCTCTTACAAGCCATCCGCCCATGCCTCACCTGAAAAGGTTTTTGTGCATAATCCCAGAGGAGGGCTGCTGGACTTGTCCCGGCTGAAACCGCCCATCCGGGATAAAAGGCGGCTGACATGGGGATATCATATTATGAATTCCAAAATCGAAGTTTTGGAAACCTCACGGGGATGCACACGCAACTGCTCGTTCTGCAGTATGCAGCACATGTATGGGCGATCCTTCCGAACATTTCCCATTGAACGGGTCCTGGCGGATATCGATGACATTTATTACAACCGAAAGACGCGCTGGATTTTTGTCGCAGACGACAATCTGGTGCTGGATACCGATCGGGTGATAAAGATCTGTGATGCGATCATTGCGCGTCAATACAGAAAACTGAACCTGATCGTTCAGGCCGATTGTGTTACCATGTCCAGAAACGAGGAGATGGTTCGTAAAATGGCCATGGCCGGCATTAAATCCATTTTCCTGGGAATCGAAAACGTTTCCAAAAAGAATCTGGCCATGGCCCACAAAGGCAATATCGTCGATGCCTCCCGAAAAGCCATGGAACTGTGCCATAAGTACGGCATCATGGTGGTGGGGGGGCTGATTTTCGGTTTTCCGGACGACGATGAAACAGCGATCATCGAGAATTATCAATTCCTGAAATCCATCGGATCGGATACCGCCTATTGCCAGATTCTCACCCCCTATCCCAAAACCGTCATGCGTCAAGAACTGCTGGATCTGGGCCTGGTGACCAACCCCAATGACTATAAGTGGTACAACGGGATATGGGCGAATGTAAAAACCAGGCACCTGGACGCCGATCAGTTGCAATATCTGGTCTGGTATCACCGGCAAAGGGTCATGGGCTGGTGGGAACCCTCCGAGCGCATTCGAAGCCAGGGCCGTTTGTGGACATCCATCTGGTTATTCGCATTTCGGCCCATGCTCCAGTTTTTCCTTGGCAGAACCCTGAAGAAATACGGCTGGCAGGGCCGTTATGAGCGGGCAATGAAACGCCAGGCAGGCGTGAATGTGTTCAAGGATCTTGAAGAATTTAACTCGTAGATAGCTCCCTTCCAAAAGCTCGTGTTGCAAGCGCCCGGTTTCGCGGCCGGTAGGTATTGTCCGCCATCTCCTTGACGATAACCTTCTGCATGAGCTTGGACATCTTGATTTCCTGCGGCTCATCCTTGTAGAAGGTGTCCCAGGCATAAAAAAGCAGTTGCTGCAACTTTTCGGCAGACATATTCTTGGGATGGAATACCACTTTATCGGCGGAATAATCATTCCAGTCATTGGAAAAAATTCGGTTCTGCTGTTTCAGATCTTCATAGGCTTTGGTATGGGGAAAGGGCGTCAACACGGTGAACTCGGCAATATCCAGCTCAATTTCCAGCAGAAAGTCGATGAGTTTTTTGATGCTGTCTTCGGTATGATGATCCAGGCCCAGTAAAATCGTGCCCTCAACACCAATGCCATAATCGTGGTATCTTTTGATCCGGTCCCGGATCAAATCAGAGGTGTCGAAAACCGCCTGATAAACATACCAGGCTCCGGCCCGGGCCGCAAGATCCAACACCCGCGGATTATCCTCTATCGGGTGGCTGCACCATTTTTTCTTCAAGGGAATCATCTCCCTGAACAGATCCATCTCCCACTGGGTATCCTGCGCCAGTGAATTGTCCACGAGAAAGAGCCGGTTGTTGTCAATGCTTGCCATTTCTTCAAGGACCTTATCGATGGGACGCGGCCTGAATTCTTTGCCGCCAAGATAGGCCACCGCGCAGTGATAACAGTGAAAGCGGCACCCCCGCGAGGCATGAACCAGATCAACCATCTGGATTCCCCTGTAATTATACAGATCTTTTTTCAAGAGATCCCTGCGCGCCGTCCCAACCATTGCTATGGGCGGCCTGTCTCCGAGATAATCATATATTTTTTGCAAATGCCCATGTTTAAAGTCCGATAAGACTTTTTCCATCTTTCCTTCGGCCTCGCCGATAAAAACGGAATCCGCGTGGTTCATCGTCTCTTGTGCGTGCAGCATGGTGGCAATGCCGCCAAAAATGACCTTAACGCCCATTCGTCTGTAGGTGTCCGCAAACCAGATCAACCGGATCATCAAAATGGATCGATTCCAGATTCTCGTCAATGAATTCCACTTCCACATCGTCAGGCAATGCCGCCGCGAAAACAATGGGGCCGTGGGGCGGCAGGTGAAATTCGGTCTGCCTTTCCAGTTTGGACCATTTTGGATAGATGATTCTCAATTTCATGGAATGTCCTTTTACGCGCAGATTTTGATGCCATCTGCAATATTTATACCCTTAATGTAGCGGGCTTTTTATTACAAATACCGGATAAATAATGCCAATACATCATCTTTTTTATCTTCCTGTCAACCCTAATCACAAGGTGTTGCGGGGTGATATTGTTCCAGCTTCAAAGTGATCAGATCGAATTAAAGCACTCCTTCCCGTAGTTTTGTCAATTGTCCAATTAATCTTCTTGCAGAATAGCTGAAATGGCTGGAAAAAAATAAGCCTATTTCAAGCCCAAAATCCATGTTTTTCCTCACTCATCATTTTGTCTAATGTTTGGTGTCTTTGACCTCCTGCGAAGCCGCTTAAATGCTGCGTCGTTTTTTTGAACCTTGGACATAATGAACTCTTTTGTCTAATGTTTTCTGGAGGAAAAGCTCAAATGTCCCATTTCTCCTTTGCAGAGAATGGGACATTTTGACTTTGCAGCGACAGGCTTTCTGGTTGCGGCAGATATTACCCAACAGAAGGGCGGGGGCTTTATGCACGTATGTTGCTAATGCGACATACCAGATAACGATGTGGTCGAAATCATACCTTTT
>JAPLJE010000009.1 GCA_026388755.1 Deltaproteobacteria bacterium
AGACCATCGTGAGTCTGGGCATCAAAAACCTGAAAGGGACCATCGATATCGCGTCCCGGAAAAAATGCCACAGTCTGGATCCGGCTGTTGATCTGAACGTCATGGTGGCACGTCTGGCGGAGCCACTGCCGCCCATGCTGACCCTCATTGACGGCATTTTCACGAATGAGCGCGGCCCGGGCTTTGATGGAAAAATGCGGCGAAGCAACATCCTGGTGGCGTCATCCGATGTGCTGGCCGCAGACATGGTGGGCGCATCCGCGTTGGGGCATTCGCCAGGCGATGTGCCGCATCTGGCGCATGCGGCGGCCAGAAAAGGGATTCCTACGGATCTTTCGACGATTTTAATAAAAGGAGAGGCACTGGAAGCGGTGACATCTCGCCATGAATACGATTTTCACTATTCAAATGCGCCCATGAATTCCTTGCCCGTGCCCTTGGCCAACATGGGCATCAAAGGGATTTCATACCGCAAATACGATCTGTCCATGTGCACCTACTGTTCCGGGGTCAACGGCCTGGTGCTTTCAGCCATTCGTTATGCCTGGAAAGGCCAGCCCTGGGATGAAGTTGAAATTCTGACGGGCAAAGCCATGAAACCTACCCCTGGGATGAAAAAAACCATCCTTCTGGGAAAATGCATGTATAAAGCCAACAAAGATCATCCGGACATTCAGGAAATGATTCCGGTCAAGGGCTGCCCTCCCAAAACAGCCGATATTGTCAAGGCCCTTCATCGCGCAGGCATTGAAGTGGATCCTGGCCTGTTTGAAAGCATGGACCTTCTTCCCGGTTTTTTCATGAGCCGGTATGAGGGCAGACCCGAATTCGACGAGTCCTTATTCCGGGTTGTTTAGCCGTTGCAATTTCCTAAATGTGTTTGCCGCCGTCAGCTTCGATGGTCAGCGTATCCCCTTTTTGCTTTTACAACATCAATGTTTTGTGTTGACATGTATCGCTGGAATTCATACAGGAACGAAAGCTTTGCAGCGGAAGGGGATCTGAATGCCTCAGATATTTGATAACATCGAAAAGCATCTCTTGACGGCGCTGTCTGATGCCCTGGGTCTGTCAGAGCGGGCGGACTTTTGTGTCGGTTATTTCAATCTGCGGGGCTGGCGGCTGGTGGATCATCTGGTTGAAAGATGGTCCGGAGGGAATGATCACTGCTGCAGGCTGTTGATCGGTATGCAGAAGATGCCTCAGGATCAGCTTCGATCCGCGATGAGCCTTCTGGGTGGCGAAGAGCCGATAGATCAGTCAACAGCTGTTGTTCTGAAGCGGCGACTGGCTCAGGATTTCCGCAACCAGTTGATGATCGGTCTCCCGACCAATGAAGACGAATCCGGACTTCGCAGGCTCGCCGATCAGATCACATCCCGAAAAGTCATTGTCAAACTGTTTCTGCGTCATCCGCTCCACGCCAAGCTCTATCTGCTTTTTCGCCCGGATCCCCTTAACCCCGATATCGGCTATCTTGGCAGCAGCAACCTGACCCTTGCCGGACTGGCCAAACAGGGCGAGCTGAATGTGGACATACTCGACCATGATGCCTGCTCCAAACTTGAGGGATGGTTTGAAGATCGCTGGAATGACCGGTTTTGTGTGGATATTTCAAAAGAACTGGTCGAAATAATCCAGGACAGTTGGGCGCGTCCGGAGCTGATTCCCCCGTATCACATCTACGTCAAAATGGCCTATCACATGTCACAGGAGGCCAGATTCGGTCTTACCGAGTTCTCCATCCCCAGCGACTTCGGTAACAAGCTGTTCGAATTCCAGATTGCCGCCGTAAAGATTGCCGCCCATCATCTAAACAAAAGAGGCGGGGTCGTGATCGGTGATGTGGTCGGCCTGGGCAAAACCCTTATGGCCACGGCCCTTGCGCGGATTTTCGAGGATGATCATGGTCTTGAAACACTGATCATCTGCCCGAAAAATCTGGTCCGCATGTGGGAAGATTACCGCCTGCAATATCGCCTGCGCGCCCAGGTTTTATCCATAACCCAGGTCCAGAAAAAACTTCCCGAGCTGAAGCGCTTTCGGCTTGTCGTCTTCGATGAAAGCCACAACCTTCGAAACCGAGAGGGCAGCCGGTATCGGGCCATTGCCGAATACATCAGCATAAACGACAGCCGCGTTGTTCTCCTTTCGGCCACACCTTATAACAAGACATATCTCGATCTCTCAAACCAGCTTCGATTGTTTATCGATGTACATAAGGACATCGGGATTC
>JAPLJE010000047.1 GCA_026388755.1 Deltaproteobacteria bacterium
GTACTCCGAAGAACCGTTATAGGCATGAGCTACGGTCCACTTGAGCCCCTGCAGCTGGTATTCCAGAAGCTGCCTGACGGTGGATATGGGAGATTCAAATCTTTTCAGGGTCATAAAATCTTCTCTCCAACGGGACTATGTCCTGCCGGTCTCTCTGGCAAGCAGTTTGCGCTGAGAATGTTTTTAAGCTGCTCAACCATGTGTTCAACATGAGTGGCTTTCCAGTAAATATTCCGGCATCGGGGACAGGTTTCAAATCTTTGCTGAGTTTCGAAAACATAAGGCGGAACTTTCCCCGCCAAGTCATTTTTTTTACATGAAACCAGCAGCAGGTTGCATCGCAGGCACCGGCTCAACAGATCTCTGAATGGATCGATGGCAAAGGCCTGAACTACCTGCTGAAGCTGATCCTGATAGTGATCTCCAACAACCAGAAAGGCATTGTTGCGGTTGATTCTTTGCCGAATCAACCGGGTATCCCGCGTTAAAATGATCCGGTTGTCACACAGCGCCCTATCCGAAAGCGCGCGATCCGATATTTCCGGGTAGTATTCGACATCACAACCCATCACTCGCATCCACCGGGCCAGTTTTCCGAGCATGGCATCGGCAATGAACCGCTTCACACCATCTGTCATTATCAATTCCAAGCCTTAAAAAATCAAAGGCAATCGTTCTTGAAGAACCATTGCCTTTGCCTGTGATTCTTTGCCGTCCAGAAAATACAACCGGGTTGAACTCAAGCACCACCCAAATCATGGATTACTGCCGGGATACACTGGTCAACTCGGTGGCCTTGGACATGGCGCCACCGCCCTGGGCAGATACCTCGCCCTGAGAATCAAAAGCAATCTTCGTTGACGCATGAAGCACTCCCTGCCCGCTGCCGTTGGTGTCCACCAGCAGCTCAATGTGGCCGGTGCTCAGGCCTTTGCCGGCTATGAATTGGCCTCCCATATTTGAAAAGGCTTTAGATGACAGAATCGTAATGACAAACTTGCCGCCACGAGAACTTGAAGAAGCCATGTTAATCGGAAAGCTCTTTCCCTCCATGGTAACCGTACCATGTTGAAAAGATGACAAAGTCGTCATAAACTGCTGGGGATTGCCCTGAGCCGCCTTTAACTGGCTGAGTTCTTCCTTGGTTGAATAACTCTGCAGAGTGATGGTGATGGTGTTACCGGCGCCGGTTTCAGCCGGCTTGCTGAATCTTTTTTTAAATAAACCGCCCTGTTCCCCGACGGCAGCCGATTTCCCCTTGACCACTGAGGACCCGGTTGTAGCCGTATAGGTTCCGATCGGTGCCGGTGTTTGAGCAAAAACCAGAGCGAATGTGATAAGGACAAACAGAATGGCATAACCGAATGTTTTAATGTTGCGAGCATTTTTCTGTGGCATGTTATGACTCCTTTCCTTATGCAGTTTGCTACAGGATGTAATGTATCATTACGATACCGGACAGCAAAAACACGCTGTATTTTATATCATTATTGATCCCTGTCTTGTCAATGTCATTTTAAATGGCGCATGATATTCCGAAACGTCCCGGATATCAGATTCTTCAGACAGATACCTTTATTATTTTGCGCCATCCTTGTTGACTGTAGAGTTACATGGAAAATCCCTTGCAATAGATGTGACTTTTTAGTATAAGGAAAAAAGTATGGTGGGTGTAGCTCAGTTGGCAGAGCACCGGGTTGTGGCCCCGGTTGTCGAGGGTTCAAGCCCCTTCACTCACCCCATTTTGCCTGCTCCCGCGCCCGTAGCTCAGCTGGATAGAGCGCCGGACTTCGAATCCGTAGGCCGGGGGTTCGAATCCCTCCGGGCGCGCCAATTATATCAAGGGGTTAGATTGAAAAATCTAACCCCTTTTTCATTATATAGGTGCAAATATGGGTGAAAATACTTATTTTATCTTAATATATCAAGCTGTTCAAAGTCAATGATCACATATTTGAAATAATCAAGTGGTTGACATATCGCTTCTATTTGTTTAGTAACACGCTGTATTCATAATAATTTCAACTAATCCAATTAATCACAATATGAATTGTTATTTGACAATCATTTAACTCCCAAGGACCTCCTTCCTGCTTTTTCAGAGATTTACAAACCAGAGCATCGGATAAAACCACAATTAATCCGGCGCTCCTATAAATATCGCCAGATTATTCCCATCCTTTTTTAAAGATCCCCGGAGACGTCCTCCATCCTTATTCATTATTAAACATTTATCGCCAATCTCCTTTGTAATTTCGACAATTGACCTGATGTCGTCCATTGCGAATTTGGTAAGATCGCCATTTATCCTGGTGAATCATTGAAATTCGTTTGACAGATATATCTGCTTTATCATAGGGTAAAATAGATAAATGTTGGAATGGCGGCTTATAAGAGTAATGGAAGCAATAAATTGCAGGGGTGTTTTTGCATGAAAGACTTCTGTGGATTACAGATTTCAAATTGTACGGTTGCCGGAGGGGTGAGGGAATCAAGAATACCATTCCTATACTTAATGATTACCGAACTCAAGGATATATGCAAGAACACTTGAGTTTCGAGCGATGTCGGAAGTCGAAATATTTCGTCATTCATCCAAATCACAACTATATGAAAGCGATTGTGGTATTCTTTCAATTTCAAGCCTTCCAAACGATGTATTTTGTGTGGTTCACAGTAGAGAAGTCTTAATCGAATCCTGAAAAGTCAAACTCTGTGAGTCTCCAGGCAAAGCAACGTGGCTACCCTTCTTTATTATGGTGCAATGTTCATGACATTAAAAATCCTCTCTATTCTCATGGTGTTGATCGGAGCAGCGGTCCTCTTCCTGTCTTTTTCTCCGGCCATTAAAATCTCAAGAAATCTGGTTGGCCTGGTCCGTAGAAAATGGGTTATCATCCTAAATCTGATGGGTTTTTTTATAATTGGCTACCTTTCCTTCGATATTATTTTGATCAGCAATTTGTCGTTCCCGCCTGA
>JAPLJE010000157.1 GCA_026388755.1 Deltaproteobacteria bacterium
CTGCAGAGCTCCGCTGTATCCTCATAATTATCCGCCGAGGTGTAAGGTGATGGCATGAATACGGCCGAAACGTTTTCCCTGCCAAGGGCCATCTTGGCGATCACCAGGGTCAGGGCCGAGTCGATCCCGCCGCTCAAACCAACGACCGTTTGGGAAAATCCGCATTTTTTAACATAATCTCGGGTGCCCATTACCAGGGCCTTTAACACCGAAGCGGTCAGGGAATCTGAAACTGGATGCATTTCCCGGCTGCCGGGGATATTCAAATCCACTGCTACTATATCTTCTTCAAAATCGGCTGCCTGTGCAATTTTTTCACCGCTGGCGTCAAACGCCATGCTGGATCCGTCGAACAAAACGCTGTCATTTCCGCCAACCTGATTGGCATATATAAGGGGAACGCCGTATTTTCCGGCAACGGATCCCAGCATGCAAGCTCTGAAATCCGCTTTGCCGGCATGGTAAACCGATGCGGAAAGATTGATGATCAGATCCGCCCCTTCCTGAACCAGAAGCGCCACCGGATCAATGGGATAAATGCGTTTTTGAATAATATCCCGGTCGTTCCAGGCGTCTTCACAGATGGTCAGTCCGATCTTTCGCCCTTTATAGGCAAAAACCAGGCTCTCCCTGCCGGGCTCAAAATAACGTCTTTCATCGAACACATCATAGGTCGGCAACAGTCTCTTACGGACCTTGTGAAGCATCCGGCCATCTTCAAACAGCACCGCGGCATTAAAGAGCGGATTTCCCTGATCCGCTGGATTTTTTTCAACATATCCGCAGATTACTCCGATATCCTTAATCTGTTGCATGACGTCTTGCAGGGCGTCAAGGTTGGACTGGATAAAATCCGTCTTCTCCAGAAGATCGCGCGGAGGGTATCCCGGTATCACCAGCTCGGAAAAGACGATCAGATCGCAATTGCGGCTTCTGGCCTTTTCCGAGTAGCGGATCATGCGATTGCAGTTGTGAGAAAAGTCTCCAATAATCGGATTGATCTGAGCGATGGCGATTTTCATTTCTACCCTGATGTTAAATCTATCTAAAGTCAGCCAGTTGGTTTTTTTAAATCCGACGGATCAAGCGGTGTGGGCACAGGTTCCTTTCCAGAACGGCGACATGGCCCTCAGACGATCGATGATGGGCGGAAGCTTTTCAACGATCAGATCAATTTCCGGTTCGGTATTGTAAATGCTGAGACTGAAGCGGATGGTTCCGTGTGCGGCCGTAAACGGAACGCCCATGGCGCGAAGCACATGCGACGGCTCCAGGGACCCGGAAGTACAGGCAGAGCCGGAAGATGCGCAGATGCCGAATTCATTCATCATCAGCAGAATGGATTCTCCTTCCACGAATTCAAAGGCAATGCTGCTGGTGTTGGGAAGCCGATTGTCCGTGTCGCCATTGACCAGGGCATTGGAAATCTTCTGGACAAGTTGGGTTTCCAGCTTGTCCCTGAGTGACTTAACGCGGGTATTTTCTTCCACCATGTGAGCAGCTACAAAATCGCTGGCCCTGCCAAGGCCGATAATGGAAGCCACATTTTCGGTGCCGCCGCGCCTGCCTTTTTCCTGATGACCGCCGATCATAAAAGGAGAGAATTTGGTGCCTTTTCTCACATACAGCGCGCCGATACCTTTTGGCGCATGAAGCTTGTGGCCGGACAACGACAACATGTCAATCCGGGTTTTTTTGACGTCAATGGGAACTTTACCCACGGCCTGAACTGCGTCGGTATGAAAAATGATACCCCTTTCCGACAGAATCCCGGCGATGTCATCAATCGGAAAAATCACGCCGGTTTCGTTATTGGCCCACATGAAGCTGGCAATGGCCGTGTCGTCGGTTAGATGGCGAATCAGATAATCCATGTCGAGCCGGCCCTTGTGGTCGACCGGAACGAAGGTGGCCCGCTAGCCGGTTTTGGCAAGGTATTCGCAGAGATTCTTTATCGCCGGATGCTCGACCCGGGATGTGATGATATGCTTTTTGTCCGGGTTGGATCGAAGGGCCGCCATGATGGCGGTGCTGTCGCTTTCCGTGCCGCAGCTGGTGAAAACGATTTCTTCGGGGGACGCGCCTATCAGATCGGCCAGTTTTGCCCTGGCGTCATTGATCTGGCGGCCTACGGTTCCCCCGAATGTATGCATGCTGGAAGGATTCCCGTAGTATTCGGTAAAATAGGGAAGCATGGATTCAACCACTTCGGGAGCGACCCGCGTGGTAGCATTGTTGTCAAAATAAAGCGGGTTCATAGGATTACCTCCTCAACCACGAGTTCGGGCGTTACCAGTTCGCGAAGTTTGGCTTCAACATAATTCTTGAGCGTGATCTGTGATTTTTTGCAGGTTGCGCAGGTGCCCCGGAGCCGGACCTGTACGGTGTTTCCGGAAACATCAATCAGTTCTATGTCCCCGCCATCCTTGTTCAAGGCCGGTTTAATCTCACGCTCCAGGGTTTGTTCGATCAGTTTGATTTTCTGGAGATTGGTCAGTACCGGCGATTTTTTTCTGGCCGGTGCTTCTTTGCCCAGAACCGTATTGATGATCTCCTGAATCTTTTCATGGCAGTTTCCGCACCCACCGCCTGCCTTGACATAATCCGTGACCTGCTCGATGGTCGTCAAATGGTTTTCACGGACAGCCCGTTCAATCTGAATGTCGGTAACGCCAAAACACTCGCATACAATCTCGCCTTCGACATTTTTTTCGGCACTTCCGCGATAGCAGGTGATAGCCTTTTCCAGGGCGTCTCGTCCCATGACCGAGCAGTGCATTTTTTCTCTGGGCAATCCGCCCAGATAATCGGCAATGTTTTCATTGGTTATTTTTTCAGCCTCTTCCAGCGTCTTACCGATCAGCATTTCGGTCAGGGCTGAAGAAGATGCAATGGCGCTGGCGCAGCCAAACGTCTTGAATTTGGCTTCCTTGATCCGCTGCTGGTCATCCAGTTTAAAATAGAGGGTCAGGGCGTCTCCGCAAGCCAGTGATCCGACCTCCCCGACCCCATCCGGATTCTCAATTTCTCCGACATTGCGGGGATTGAGAAAATGATCTTTTACCTTATCCGTATATTCCCACATAACTGCCTCCTGATACATTACCCATTTAAATAAAAAACGTTGATTTTTTCCCCCTGAAAAGGTGATAAACAATAAGAACGATTTTGACTAAAGTCCATCTTACATATAGACTTTCAGAAAATGATTTTGGGAAGGCAGCAGGGAGGAGATAGTACTTTTTTCGTACATCTCCGACCGATAACGCACCCAAAAGCTTTTTCTGGAAGTCTATAGTAAACCTGATGTTAAAGGTCAAGAAGGGAAGGAGATAAGGCGTTATGAAAACCAGACGAGCGATGCTGTCCGGAACATGGTATTCGGGCACGGCTTCGGGGTGTCGGCAGGAGATTGAATTTTTTATCAAAAACTCAACCGTATTGCCTGACCCATCTTGTCCGGTTGTCGGTGGAATTGTTCCACACGCAGGCTGGTATTATTCCGGAAGCATTGCCTGCGATGTCATCCGTTTGCTGAGCAGTGGGGTCCGTAGGCCGGATGCCCTGGTGATTTTTGGAACCCATTTGTATCCGGAC
>JAPLJE010000704.1 GCA_026388755.1 Deltaproteobacteria bacterium
CTTTATCTTCGGCTTTTCAGTTTACGACAGTTTCGAATTTCAAAAGGTGGCGAAAACCGGGGAGGTCGATATGCCCAAGGCTGGAGAACAGATGCTCGGCGGCCACGCGGTCCTTGCGGTGGGCTACGATAATGCTGCCAAACGGTTTATTGTCCGCAACTCATGGGAAACCGACTGGGGGAAGAAGGGGTATTTCAGCATGCCGTACGACTACCTGGCAGACCGGAACCTCTCCGACGACTTCTGGACGATCCGTCGCGGCGAGAATATGTGATGGTTGTAATGGCCAATTTCTCAAACATGTGAGAGCGGCTCCCATTTAGCCTGAGGTCTGCCGTGCAGCAACTATTCAGAATTCTTAAAACTCCGATTGCTTCAGCCTTCTTGGCAAGTCTGCTCGTTTTTTTGTGCGTCATGATCCTGAGGTATATGGGAAGTCTGGAATCCTTCGAACTTGCTGCCTATGATGGGTGCGTTGCGCTGCAACCCAAAATCTCTCCTGCCCGTTCCCGTATCGTTCTTGTGGGAATCACTGAAAATGACATTCGCCGCCAAGGCAAATGGCCACTCAGTGACGCAGTCATAGCTGATTTATTGAATGCCCTCTCCAAGCAGAATCCCAGAGCGATCGGCATGGATATATTTCGAGATCTCTCCGTCCCTCCCGGCCGGGAAGATCTCGACTCGACTCTGGTGGACAATCCAAATATCATTGCCGTGATGAAGTTTGGGGAAGGGGGCATCCCTGGGCCGCCAGTCTTAAAGAATACCGAACAATTGGGCTTCAATGATCTATTGGTGGATCCGGGCGGTATTGTCCGAAGGGGTCTGCTTTTTTTAGACGATGGCGAGACAAGCGCCCAAGCCTTTGCGCTTCGCCTGGCCCTTCTTTACTTGCAAAAAGAAGGGATCATGCCGAGGGCCGATGATTCCCATCCCGAGTATCTTCGTCTGGGTCCGCAGACTGTCAGGCCGTTTGAAGCCGAAGACGGGCCTTACGTCCATGCCGACGCAAGAGGGTATCAATTTTTACTGGATTTTAAAGAGGATCTTAATTTATTTCCACTTTTTTCTTTGACCGACCTGATGAACGGAAAGATTGACCCGGGAGTCGTGACGGATAAAATTGTCATTGTCGGGACGGTTGCCCAGGATGCAAAGGATTTCTTCTATACCCCCTATAGCAAGAGGCTTGACGCTGACCAGAATATCCCCGGCATTGCAATTCATGCTCATGTCATCAGTCAGTTGCTGCGATGGGCGTTCGGGGAAAGCGCACCCATCATTACCGCGAACAAAACAATGGAAGGGGTATGGATTTTTTTATTTTTTTGTGGTGCCTTTTGGGGGGTACCTTGGGATTTCTGGTGCGAAACCCATGGCGATTCTCGCTCTTTGCCGCAGCCGGTGCGGGTGTTCTGTGGCTGGGTGCCTATTTCGCTTTTCTTTCGGGATTCTGGATCACCGTGGTTCCCCCCGCAATGGGCTGGATCGGTTCAGCCATCATTGTCACAGCCCACATTTCCAATCAGGAAAAAAAACAACGGGCTTCCCTCATGCAAATCTTCTCCATGCATGTCTCCCCGAGCCTTGCCGAGGTGATTTGGCAGCAACGGGACCAGTTTCTATCCGGCGGACGCCCCCGATCCCAAAAATTGGTTGCAACCATTTTGTTCGCAGACATCAAAGGCTTCAGTCCGGTTGCAGAGGAACTTGACCCGATCAAACTGACTGAATGGCTGAATACCTATATGGATAAGATGACCCAGGTGGTGATGGAAAACTCCGGTGTTGTTGACGACTACGCGGGAGATGGCATCAAGGCGGATTTTGGGACGCCCCTGGCCCGTAAAACCGAAGATGAGATTCAGCTGGATGCCGAGAATGCGGTCCGGTGCGCGCTTTGTATGGGAGAAGAGATGCACCGGATCAACAATTTCTGGAAGGAGCAGGGGCTGCCCACTGTGGGATTGCGGATCGGAGTCCATACCGGGCTTGTCGTGGCGGGCACTTTCGGGAGCTCCAAAAGGCTGAAGTATACGACCATCGGTAATAACGTGAATATCGCTTCCCGGCTGGAAAGCTATGACAGGGAGCATACGGATACTGGTTTAACCAAGGACCCCTTACGGATTCTTATCAGTGAAGCGACAAAAGGATATATCGGTGAGCAGTGTGTAACCCGGAAAATTGGAGATGTGAGATTCAAGGGCCAGAAACGAGATATCACGGTTTACAGCGTATTGGATTGGAACAGGGAAAATACCTTGGACCCCATAAAGGAGCCAATAACATGAAAAACATCCGCTCAACACTCTTTGCTTTGTTTGCAGGACTGACCATGTTGATGCAGCCATTTCACTTCGAATCATTCGCCCAGGAAGGGGTTTTGAAGCCTCAGGACGACAGTGTCTTAACCAATAAGGATCCTATGAAGGTCACAAAGAAAAATCCAGGGGATTCCAGCGAGATGCCCTTGTACAAGGCGCCTCTGCGTGGAGCGCCTGCAGGCCGTCTGTCAGGGGGGACTCGAGGGGCTGATGGCAAAATGCCGATTTTTGCTTTTTTGGCCCCGAGACACACCGGGCTGACCCTTTCAGAACAGCCTACGCTTTACTGGTTTTCATCAGAAGCGGCAAAGTGCCCCGTGGATCTGACCATTCTCATGGGCAAAGAGATGAAATCGATTCTCCAAATTCGTATCGCTGATGAGACCCGTGCAGGTTTTCACCCCATCCATCTGGCGGATTACGGCATTCGCCTGCAGACCGGCGAGGTATACCAATGTTTCATATCAATGGTCACGGATCCCAAACACCCTTCCAAGGATATCATTTCCGGAGGCGCTATCGAGCGGATTGCCTATCCGAAGAATTTTCAGAAGAAATTGAAAGAAACGGACATCAAACGGGTTCAGCATGTTTACGCAGAGGAAGGGCTTTGGTATGATGCCATGAACGCCTTGTGCAGCCGGATCGATGCAGCGCCTCATGATTCATTGCTCTATAAACAAAGGATATCACTTCTGCGGCAAGGGGATCTGACTGAAACAGCCGATTATGAGACGGAGCACGGCATTCCTGCACTTCACCCGTAACAGCGATCCGGAACCGATATGGAGGAGATTATGAAAAACCTCACCATCCGATGGATAATCTGTGTGTTTTTAATGGGGACGTTGTCATGTAGCACTCATCAGGTGCAATCGACCCATGAAGGCGATACAGAGGAAGGCGCTATTGAGCAGAATAAAGGATACAGCAGTTCCGGCGTCAAAACAGGAAAAGGTTCCGGCCAACTGAAACAAGGAAATAAAGCCTTCCGCGACTCTGATTACAAAGAAGCGCTTGACCATTATCAAAAAGCTCTGAAACGGTCTCAGAACTTGGATAACAAAAATGGCATGATTGACTCCCTGAACGGCATGGGTTTGACGTATCTGGATATGGGACAAATATCGAAGGCACTGCAGAGCGTTGA
>JAPLJE010000654.1:0-765 GCA_026388755.1 Deltaproteobacteria bacterium
TCAAGCAGGTTGAACCGATATTCCGAAAGGATAAACCGCCTAAGCCCGAATCACCATGATGGCTCTACCGGATTCGGTCCGAGCAAACTCGGTATAGGTCCGTTCCCGGATGCGCGGCTGATCGCTTCTCCGGTCAAAAATGACCAGCCAGCCGGAATCCAGTGACAATCCCTTCAGATAGCCTTCTATCTGCTCCAGCCCCTCAAACAATGGATCGGACTCTCCGTTCCGCCAGACCTTCAGCTCGATGGCCAGCGTCACGATCCCATAGCGGATACACAGGTCCATCCGGCCGCTTCCAATGGCATATTCCCGATCGATGGTGCCATCACCATTCACCACCCGGTGCATGAATGCCATCAGAACCAGATGGGGTGCAATTTCATGATAGGGCGCGCTGCGAAGCAATGGTTCGCCATGCTGCCGCCAGAACATCAGAAACGACTCCAGCAGACGATCAATATCCAGGTTGCCGTCTGCCCTCAGCCAGGAGGGGGTAATCTGGGGCAGAGAATCCTGTGGCGCACAGGCCAGTGCCCGTGGAATGACCTCGCGATAAATTGGATTGGCAATCACCAGCCCGCCGCCATCTTTCCGGCAAATCAACCCCAGATCAATGACATACTGACGGTCGTCATCCGTGCTTTCTGTAATCATTCGGCCGGCCAGCATGGGCTCAATCACCCGACGAACCCGGGATTCCCGCAGTTTATCGGCAATCTGGTATAGAGGTGTGACCCGATCCTGGATCAGACGCTCTTTCGC
>JAPLJE010000654.1:792-1543 GCA_026388755.1 Deltaproteobacteria bacterium
ATCATATCTGTCGTAATGATCCGGCCGCGGTCTTTCCCTTCCGACAACTCAAAACAGACTTCGTAAGCCAGCGCATTCACTAGCCAGGGCTGACCATTTGTCAACTTCCAAATCAAGATAGAGGCTTCCGGTTCAAATGCCTGTCCCGTCTCCTTCGTATGTTCATTCAGCAGTGTGATTACCTCGGGTTCTGTAAAATCATCCAGTCTCAATGATTTTGCCTTGATATTGAATGCACTGCCGCCGGTGATAATGGCCTTTTCCCGGCTGGAATGAATCCGGTAATCCTTGATGTCCCGAACCCCACAGAGAATGACACTCTGCGGAAACTGAGTCGGACGTGCGGGATATCCGGATCGCAACTGCCGCAGCAGGGATATTAGCGTATCGCCCACCAGCGCATCCACCTCATCCAGCATCAGCACCGTAGGCCGCTTTGATTGCTCACACCACGAACAAAGAAACTGCTCAAGGGCCACCAAACCGGGTTTCTCATCAAGTATTTTCTGCGCCAGTGAATCGACATGTCCGTCATTCAGCCGCAATCGCGCTTGGTTGGCGATCGAGTGAACAACTGCTTCAATTCCTTGACCTACATCTTCACGTGCCGCCTGGGCATTTTCGATATTGGCATACAGGGCCCGGTATGTCCCCTCCTGATTGAGATATTCCATCAATGCCAGAAGGCTGCTGGTCTTTCCGGTCTGACGCGGCGCATGCAGAAAAAAATACTTTTCTTTTATGATCAGAT
>JAPLJE010000203.1 GCA_026388755.1 Deltaproteobacteria bacterium
GGGCGGACTTCGGCGCATGGGTGAACGGGGAAGTTCGCGGCATCATTGCTGTCCAGCAGGTAAAGCTTTACTCTGCCGACCTGAGCATGCCAGGCGCGCAGCCAGACCGAGTAACCGGGCAAAGCGATTTCCAACCGCAACCACTCGCCGTTCGCCTGGCGCAGCGGCGTGATCGGCAACTGTCCTGGGTCGTTATACGGAAAGAGGGCCTGTTGCACTCCGGCCTTGTCGATCACCTGTCGAAAATAGCCTTGCTGGTACAGCAGTCCCACGCCGACCACCGGCACGCCCAGATCGCTGGCGGCTTTGAGCTGATCGCCGGCTACATTGCCAAGCCCGCCCGAGTAGATGGGCAAAGCTTCGCTCAACATAAATTCCATGCTGAAGTACGCGACACAGGTCAGGGAACCCTGCGAATGATTCTGCTGAAACCACGCGGGCGCCTCCACCGCTTGCCGTCTGGTCTGAACCAGGCCATCAACGTTATTGCGAAAGACGGGATCGGCCAGCACGCGCTCGATCCGGTCGCGCGAGACCGTCTGCAGGACAACCCAGGGATTCTGCGTGATTTCCCACAGTTCGGGATCAAGCTGCCGCCACACGTTGTCGGTAGCATGATCCCACGAGCAGCGCATATCCAGGGCCAGCTCCGCCAGGGAATCGAATCCCTCGAGTTCCGTGGGCAGAAGGCTGTATAATGGGTGGCTGACACGTGTTTGTTTGCTCATGGTTTCTCTTCCGAATTTGTTCCGGACCGAATCTTCGAATGCATCAGTCAGGGTTCCCCCCGGGTGGGACTACCGACAACATCTTTCTCAGCTCCTCTCCCTGCACACTTTCCTTTTCAGAAAGGAGATGGGCCAAATCATCAAGTACGGTTCGCCGCTCAGAAAGAATTTTACGAACCCGTTGATGGGCTTCTTCGATAAATCGCGTGACCTCCTCGTCAATTTGGGCGGCTTTTGCTTCACTGTAATTTTTGCCAGGAGAATAACTTTCAGGAAGAAACATCGGCTGGCGCGGACGCTCATAGCTCACCAGTCCCAGTCGATCGCTCATGCCGTATTCCGTGACCATGGACCGTGCAATGTCCGAGGCTCGCTGCAAGTCGTTCTGGGCTCCGGTTGAAATTTCCTGAAAAACCAGCTCCTCCGCTACCCTGCCGCCCAAAAGAACGGCCAGCCGGTCCAGCAGCTCCGAACGCGTCATTAAGTAGCGGTCCTCCGTGGGTTGCTGCTGGGTATATCCGAGCGCCGCGATCCCCCGGGGAATAATGGAGATTTTATGCACAGGGTCGGCATGCTCAACAGACTCGGCCACAATCGCATGTCCGGACTCATGGAAGGCGACAATTTCTTTCTCCTTGGCATTAATCACCCGGTTCTTTTTCTGAAGACCCGCAACCACCCTGTCGATGGCTTCGTCGAAATCCGCCAGTTCCACCATTTCTTTATCATTCCGGGCGGCCAGCAACGCGGCTTCGTTGATGATGTTGGCCAGGTCTGCTCCCACAAAGCCCGGGGTGCGGCCTGCGATTATGCGCAAATCGACGTTGGTACCTAACAGCACATTTTTGGAGTGAATTTTCAAGATAGCTTCCCGTCCATTGATATCGGGCCGGTCCACCAGAACCTGCCGATCAAACCGTCCCGGCCGCAGCAAAGCTGAGTCCAGAATTTCCGGCCGGTTGGTGGCAGCCATGATGATGACCCCTTTATTCGTTTCGAATCCATCCATTTCTACCAGGAGCTGATTGAGCGTTTGTTCTCTTTCATCATGCCCGCCCATGACATTCATCCCCCGAGCCTTGCCCAGGGCATCCAGTTCATCGATGAAGATGATACAAGGCGCCTGAAGGGCGGCCTGAGAGAAAAGAGCCCGAACGCGGGCCTCTCCCACGCCGACAAACATCTCCACGAACTCGGATCCGCTGATGCTGAAGA
>JAPLJE010000701.1 GCA_026388755.1 Deltaproteobacteria bacterium
CTGAGGTGTGGAGGCTTTGTCGTAAACTTGGGGAAAACAAGGAGGACTTGATGGCGCGATGGTATAAAACCGCTCAGATCATTTTGGGAGCATCCCTCATTTCCCGGCTTCCGTGGAGGCGAGGAAATTACACTTCAAGACTTGCTTTGGCACACCTCCGGGATCAAAGAGATCCTTAGCGTCGAGCCTTTCGGCTTCAATCAGGAGAAGGATTGGCGTCCACAGGAGGTGGTGAAGATGCTTGAGTCCTTGCCGCTTGATTTCGAGCCGGGCCAGCGTGCTCAATACAGTAACTCAGGGTGCATACTATTGGGGCTCGTGATCGAAAAGGTCTCTGGAGTAGCGTACGGTGACTTTCTCGCCGAACGTGTTACGAAGCCGCTGGGCATGATTCACATTCGGCTGGGCAGTAACGATGCCATCGTGCCAAACCGAGTCATGGGTTATGAGTTCGAT
Source organism: Deltaproteobacteria bacterium (assembly GCA_026388755.1). Taxonomy (GTDB): domain Bacteria; phylum Desulfobacterota; class Desulfobacteria; order Desulfobacterales; family Desulfatirhabdiaceae; genus RAAP-1. Next base: position 457 of record JAPLJE010000701.1, read on the forward strand.
GGGGCCACCGGGAGCGTGCGGAACGCCAAGTACGCAAGCCTTTTGGCCCCTTACGCCAGCGGGGGCATATTATCCACTCCCTCGGATATCATCAAACTGAAAAAAGCCTTGCGACCGGGTGTATTTCTGAAACAAGCGAGCATTGAAGCGATGCTCACTTCCGTCCGTTTGAAAAACGGACATCAATTTGAGCAACCCGGCACAGGAATGACCTTTGGTTACTGCTTGGAGATGCTGAAATATGGAGAGCATGTTGTTCCGGGAAAAACGGGTGGGATCTCCGGCTTCAATGCCTACTTCGCTTACCTGCCGCAAAGGGACTTCATGGTAGCCGTGACGGGAAACCTCCAGAACAGTCTTGGTGCTTTAATAGATATCTGTGGCTCTATCATTCAGATCGAGTTGAACCTACAGTAGGCAAGACACGGTTGCTGAATATCCTTTCCCTTACCATTCTCTCATTGTCGCAAATCGTCATCTCTCAAAACATTTTTGTGGATTCAATCCCCCATTTTCAAACGCGACCGCGGGCGCACTTGAATTCCACTTGCGTTCCTGAAAACTTCACACGACCCCAGGGTTAAATGCTCAAAGAGTCCAGACCCAATAATTTTCAAGAACTCCCGCGGGAACGCTTGAAATCCTTCCGGTCAATCGAAAATAGAGCCATGATTCATGTCCGGTCTATGCAACAAATGCCTTTATGTAGCATACTGACGTTTTGGGATATGATATGAGTAATGAAACTGTTGCACGAATTGATCCCAGGGCATATCTTTCGTGTTAAATAAGTAACGGATATGCTCAGCATTCAGTGACAAAGAAAAATCATTTTATCCAAAGGAGAACCAACCCGTGGAAAGTACCCATGAAATTGCGCATATGTGCATTGTCGCCAAAGGCCCAAAAAATGGCCCAGCACCTATTCCTCAAGAAGGGAAATGGGTTCGGGCCAAAGAGATTAAAGATATTTTCGGTTTAACCCATGGCGTCGGATGGTGCGCCCCTCAGCAGGGAGCATGTAAACTGACCCTTAATGTAAAAAGTGGCATCATTGAAGAAGCACTGGTCGAAACAATCGGCTGTTCCGGTATGACGCATTCTGCTGCGATGGCGGCCGAAATTCTGCCCGGCAAAACGATTCTTGAAGCGATGAACAGCGATCTTGTGTGTGATGCCATCAATGTGGCTATGCGCGAGCTCTTCCTTCAAATTGTTTATGGCCGTACACAAACCGCTTTTTCTGAAGGGGGGCTTCCCATTGGCGCAGGTCTTGAAGATCTGGGAAAAGGCCTTAGAAGTGTGACCGCTACCATGTATGGCACCCGTGAAAAAGGCGCCCGGTATCTTGAAATGAAATTGCCCTTGACAGCGATAGTGAAATCATCGGGTATAAATTTGTCCAACTTGGCGTTATGATGGATAATATTTCAAAAGGCATGGATGCACAGAGTGCTCTTGACAAGGCCAGTGGCATCTATGGCCGCTTTACTGATGCCGTCAAAACCATCAATCCCAGGAAAGAATAAGGAGCTGGAAATGGCATTATTTGAAGGATATGACAGAAGAATCAATCAGATTACACCTTTTCTTGCCCGGTATGGAATACCTTCTTTGGAAGATGCCGAGAAGGTATGTATCGAAAAAGGCATTGATGTAAAAAAAATCGTCAAGAATATTCAGCCGATTGCATTTGAAAATGCGGGCTGGGCGTATCTGATTGGCGCCGCAGCCGCAATTAAAAAGGGGCAAAGGGGTGCAGCGGTTATTGCAAAGACGCTGGGTGAAGGACTCCAGGCGTTTTGTATTCCAGGCTCTGTTGCTGATGACCGTCAAGTGGGTGTGGGCCATGGCAATCTTGCATCCATGCTTCTGCAGGAAGAAACCGCCTGTTTCGCCTTTTGTGCGGGTCACGAATCGTTTGCGGCAGCTGAAGGAGCCATTGGCCTGGCGCGTTCCGCAAATAAGGCGCGAAATGTTCCGCTTCGAGTAATTCTCAACGGATTAGGAAAAGATGCGGCTCAAATTATTGCGCGCATCAATGGGTTTACCCATGTTGAAACAGCTTTCGATTATGCAACCGGAAAAGTTTCCATTGTAAAGGAAAAAGCCTATTGCTCAGGCGAACGAGCGGTTGTCAGGTGTTATGGTGCCGATGATGTACGCGAAGGGGTTGCGATCATGCATTTGGAAACGGTTGATATTGCAATTACCGGGAATTCAACAAATCCAACGCGTTTTCAACATCCTGTCATGGCCATTTACAAAAAAGAACGCCTTCTTGCGGGGAATAAGTTCTTCTCCGTTGCATCTGGCGGTGGAACAGGTAGAACCCTTCATCCTGACAATATGGGAGCTGGGCCAGCGTCCTATGGCATGACCGACACGATGGGGCGAATGCATTCAGATGCACAGTTTGCCGGCTCATCATCTGTTCCCGCCCATGTTGAAATGATGGGGCTTATTGGAATGGGTAACAATCCAATGGTGGGAGCATCGGTAGCGGTAGCAGTTGCAGTAGAACAAGCAATGAAGTAGCAGTTATCCATCGAAAAGAGCATAAACAATAAGGTTCGATCTGAGAGGGCGACATGAATAGAGTATAACAAGCTGAGCTTTCACTCCCGGCCAAAAGCAAAACATTTTTCAAGAAGTCCGGATAAAAGAAATCCTGCTGCCCAAGTAATAATGATCGATCAGCATCAGTCTGGCCAACATAAACTTTTCTAAATCCCACATGGAGGATCTTTAGTATGACAAAAAATCTGGCATTTTTTATCTGCTTTTTTCTGGTTATGTTCATGATCGGCGCAGCGGGGGCAGATGATCTGAAGCCCATTCAGCTTCTTTCGCCGCAGATTGACGGCGGTAAACCCCTAATGCAGGCTCTTCAGAAGAGATCAACTTCGCGAGATTTTAGCCCAGATTCGTTGCCACCTCAGGTATTGTCGAATTTGCTTTGGGCTGCGTATGGATTTAACCGCGCTGATATTGGAAAGCGAACGGTTCCTTCAGCATCGAACTGTCAGGAAATTGATTTATATGTCAGCATGGCCAGCGGCCTTTATCTTTATGATGCCAAGACCAATCGATTGGAACCGATTGGTAGCAGATTTCAGCCGAATGGGAAAATACTCCCCCGAGGATAAAGATATTTATTCCCATACCGATGCAGGTTTCATTGGCCAGAATGTTTATCTTTTTTGTGCTTCGGAGGGCTTGGCTACTGTTTTCCGGGCGTCCATAGACAAACCTGCTCTGGCTAAGGCTATGAAATTACTTGAAGATCAGAAAATATTATTTTCACAAACCGTTGGATACGGAAAAAAATGAAGGACATTAAAAATGGGAAAGTATGTTGATTCACATTTGATCAAAGATGAAACTGTGGTTTATTCCGCGAAACTACACTGGATCATTTATATTCATCCGAAGGCAATCCTGACGCTTTGGATAGCACCTTTCATCCAGCAGGCCACCAGTGAATTCGCGATTACGACGAAAAGAGTAATAATTAAGGTGGGTTTGATAGCCCGGCGTACGCTAGAGATGAATTTAAGCAAGATTGAAACTGTAAATGTTGATCAAAGCATTATGGGAAGAATCTTGAATTATGGAAGCATCACCGTTATTGGAACTGGCGGTACTCACGAGGTGTTTCATAATATTGCCAGCCCGATGGAGTTTCGCAAAGCATTTCAAGAGATCGACATTGCATAGGATTGATGATGGCGGTAAAGACTGGGCATCGGCTGTGTGAGAATTGTTTGCCGTGAATCCTTCGAGTGCAGCAAGTGCATCATATTTCTAAATAACGAGGTAATTGGAAAAGCGGTTCCCAATGGTTTTTTTATGTGGACAAGGAACCGGGAAATTATGAGGTTCTGACGGCGACCGAAGTCGACAGGAAACTGACTCTGACGTTGGATAAAGGGCAGACCCGATATGTTCGGCTCAATATCTCCATGGGGTTTTTTGTCGGCCACGTCTTTCCCGAACTGGTAAACCCGGTAGATGGCGTCAAAGAGATCCAGGACTGTGTGTACATCGGTAGCCAAAAACCCTGATTCCTGATTGGGTTACCGACGATCTATGCTCTGAACTGTCATAATTTGCGCTTTTGTTACCCCCTTAAACTCGACATATTATTGTCTTGTCAGAGGGGTCCACTTCAAACTTCGGGGTCAGAGAGTGTAATATTATTGGCACTGCAGCACCACATGCATTAATTTCATAAATATGATCCTCTGCAACCGGAATGAACGGGGAAGCACAAGACAGATATTGCAACTTAAGGGATCACTCTGCCCTTCCTCAAATGGATCTGGCGTATTCCTTAGGAACGATATTGGCTGTCTGGGTGGCCTCATCATAGACGATAAAAACATCCCCTCGATTCAACTGCCGAATGACCATTTCAACGCTTTGATCCATGCTGCCATCCGTGTAACCGGTATCGGTGCCCTCCCGTGTCACGAATTCCTCTATGAGCCCCTGTAAGGCTGTCTGGCTCAGCCTGTCATGAGGGATGATCATACCTTTATGATGGTTTTCCACAATCTTTGGTTCCACCTCAAATTAATAAATTACTCTATGCGGATGGCGCGGGTTCGGGGAAATTTACTTGCACCATCCCCAGATCGCGCCGGTGAAAACCAATAGAACGGTTGCAGGATAACCTATGATATAAAGTCGTTACAAATACGGAAAGGCTTCTTCTAAGTAACAATCTTGGGGATCAGGCCGGAACCAGTTGAAGCCCCAGAGATTTTGCTTGGTTAATTATTCGTTTTTTCAAACGTATCTGGTGAATTTTTTCTTGTTCCG
>JAPLJE010000162.1 GCA_026388755.1 Deltaproteobacteria bacterium
GGGTTCAGACAGGTAAAAATGATAGGTTTTTCTGCCGGTGCGGAAGGTAAAAAAAATAAATATCGGCGTGTCGGATAACAGCGCAAACAGATACGGGGCCTCAGGAAAAAGTACGTCATGGCCTAAAAATTTTACCGGAACGCTTCGCTGATCCCTTTTCCAGACCAAATCTCCGGTTAATGAAACCAGGCCGCCTGAATTGATAAAATGAATTCCTTCCACAAAATCAAAGGGGGAACCTCCCTGCTCATCCACCGCGATGACCCGGACAGCATTCTGGGAAAGACTTTTCTTCTGAATTCCCTCGATTTGTTCCTTATGTTTTACTCCCATGAACAAGAGCAGCTTCACATCCGGAAGGTTCCGCTTCAAAAGGTGAGCCGCTACTTCCCAATTCCCCATATGCGACATCAAAAGGATTGCGCCGGTTTTTTTTTTTTTTTCTTTCTCTATGCGCTCCATCCCTTCGGACGAATAGTGAATATCGTCAAACTCCTGCAACATGAATCTATCGAAGAAAACATCGGTAAAGTTATGAAATTGACGCCAGGCACACCCCAAAAGGGTAAACCAGTTTTTCTCTGGAAAAAGCTTTCGGTAAAACTGGATGCTGGTATCCACCCGCCGGGGAAAGAGCATGAAATAGCCCGTGGAAACGATCCATGCAAACACAACAAAAACCCACGTTCCCATTATTTTTGACAGATTGACAATCGCTCGATATAAATATGTTCTCATTGCGGCGGCAATATAAAAAATAGTTTAAGGGCAACCCTACTTCATTCGATTTCTGATGTTTGCAGGTATCACAATTCTCTGGAAGATAAGACTTGCAAACGTATTGGAATTTCTAACAAAATCAATAAAGGGTCGAAAATGCGATATGCGTTCTTTTCCCGGAGCATAACTGACACGGATCGGCGCTTCGATAACGGGTATTTTTCTCCACCGGGCTTTAACCAGGATCTCGACTTCAAACTGGTATCGTTTTGCAGTGACATTCAAGCCCATGGCTTCAGGCAAAGGGTATATTCTGAACCCGCTTTGAGAGTCGGTTATTCGGGGACCACCGGATAAGGACACCCAAAAATTAGAGAACCCGCGCCCGAACCGGCTTGTCCAGGGAACGTGGGTTCCGGCCATTCCATCTCTTTTCCCGACCACAATCGGACGCGCGTTTTCAGGTATCGCCTGTATCAACTTCAGTGCATCCTGCGGGTCATGCTGACCATCCGCATCGATGGTAATGGCCCAATCGGCAACTTGGGCTGCCTGGGCAAAACCGGTCAGAATTGCCGCGCCCTTTCCCCTGTTTTCATTGTGGTGCAAAAGACGGATGCCTTCAAGATTCCTGATCCTGTCCGCAGTTGAATCCGTGGAACCGTCATTTACGACAAATACCGGATAGTTCAGACAAAGGGATTTTTTTATCACGTCCGAAACAGCGTGTTCATGGTTGTAGACCGGGATAATGATGCTAAATCTTCCCTTATTTCCGGCGCCAGGATTCATTTTTTCAGTTCCGGCAAAAACGCGATCGCCCAGGTCCCAGGCCCCATGTGGGCACCGGATGTCAATGACAGGGGTTGCAATATAATCTCGGATAAGGGGGCCGATTCTTCAATTCGTTTCTTCACACCATCGTTTACCCAGGCAAAATTGTCTGAATACTCCAGCATAATCAAGGGGGCTGAATCTTTTGCAAGGGATGCGTTAAGCTTTTCCATCGCAAAATTCAGCTGTTCATCCCGATCTTTTACAGCGCCGACTTTTTTAGCACCTTCGCCCGTCGGCGTGATAATTGGCTTTACATGAAGCATATCACCGAAAAACGCACGGGGTTTGGCGATTCGCCCCCCAGCTGCAAGATATTTAAGTTTATCGATAAAGACATATTCATCACAGGCGTCTATTGCTCTTTTTGCAAATGCGATGACCGCATCCGGATCACCGGATTGGGCCGAATACCTGGCCGTTGCCATGGCAATCAGCCCCAGACGGCCGGAAGCCGCTTTTGTATCCATTACGGTCAGGCGGTTGTCCGGGTCATTAAGCTTCTTCCATGCCAAGGCAACATCAAAATTCCCCGTAAAAGCCGAGCCCACGCAAAGATACAACACTTTCGGATATTGATTGACGACCCGCTGGTAATATTGATGTCTTTCGAAAACAGAGGCCTGCGCAGTGGATACTTTCACACCCGCCTGCATGGATTGATACAGTTCTTCCGAAGAAAAATGGGTCTCGGGCAGTGATTTTTCACCGGCGGTAATATAGCTGTCCAGAAGGGTGATCCCCAGATTTCGGCAATCCTCGCTAGTTATAGATCCGGCCGCATCCGTCATGATATGAATGGGCTTCTGTTCGGGGAGTCGTTTGAAATCCGCAATCTGGATTGAGATGTTGTCATCGGTCCATTGCAGGACATCGCCCAGGGACGCCATCCGGCGCTTGACCTCCCGGGTATTCTGCGTGTGCAAATGAATTTTCAGGAAGTCCTGGTGAGGAATAGCAACAACGCTGTTACCATAAATGGAAAGCCGGTCGATTTTTTCGTTGATATCGCCA
>JAPLJE010000665.1 GCA_026388755.1 Deltaproteobacteria bacterium
ACGGAAGGGGCAAATGTAGGAAAAGGATCATACAGGGACGAAGCTATAGTATCCCGTGCGTTCTGAGTATTTCGGCCAGATCGGCGTGTTTTTTTGAATATTCCCGAAGTGTTGTTATCAGGTCGCGACTATTTGCTTCGGCTCTCGATGATTGTTCCAACGCAGGTTGCATGGCGGTGCGGCGATCCCAAATCATATAGCCGAGCATGAAAAGGAACAAACTAATTAAGATACCAAAACCCCAGTAAAAAAGTGTTTTTATGTCGTCAAGTTGCCTTTGCTGACTTTCAAACTTTAATTCCATATTCGATTCGGTACGGATAGCACGGTCGCGGTCGGCAAGGGTATAGGGTACGACTTGCTGCTCCTGGGCTTTCAGAACCCCGGCTAAAAGCAACACAAAAACAATAATGAGCAATTTCTTCATGACATTTTATCTACCACGAAGTTACTGTTAATTCCTGAAACATTAAAATTCTAATTTTCTGATCGGGCTACCCCTTTCACTATTCACTACATTCAGATCGGACGGCCACAAAGGGCCATCCCTGCAGTCGTCCCCTTCGTCCCCTTCATCCCCTTCGCCCTCTCGTGCTATATTTCAGGATACTATCACAGATCCGCTCCGCTCTCCGGGGGTAAACATGACCCGTAGATTGACCAGGTAATCCCTCCCTTTGACAAGTGGCAAGGTGATTTTGGAATTTTTATCCAATCCGCTGTCATCATCGCCGGACAAGTAATAGTTTTCAGTCTCGGCTTTTTCAGAAATCACCATCACGGTATCCATCTGTCCAACAGTTTGAAAAGTATATTTCTTCGTGGCGGGTGCCGTAAAAATGTAATCATCCTGACCACCTGAGCTTGCCTTGATGACGGCCGATTTGTTCAGCTTTAGCTTCACGATATTTTTTGATGTTACGACCGGATAGAATGATTTGACTCCTTTGATATCGTTGGCCGAGAGGATTCCGGGAGGGAATATTCCATTTCTGTATGCAGAAGGCTGCAACACAAGACCTGGACCGAATTCATATTCCATGATTGATTTGGGATCCCAGGCTGAGCCCTTCACCTGATTGGCAGGAAGTTTGCTGAGGATATTGGCGTCAATCTGATCTTTTGGCCAATTGTTGGGCGGACCGGAAAATTCTGCATACACAGCCGGAGTGTTCCACTCGATGCCAGCATAGGGACTTTGGTGCTCGTGCTGGAAACCAATCGTATGGCCAATTTCGTGAATAGCAGTGGTCATCCCATAGCTGTTAGCGGTCAGGTCCCACCCGAAGTTCATGGTTCTTTCCGTACGGGGAACCGTTAAAATATCCCGGCCTACATAAGACCAGGATCCATCCCTATGGTCAAAACCTATCCGAACCATGGCATCGTCGACGGTTGCAACCTCTTTGAAGGAGATGCCAATACCCAGTGCTTTCCATACCTGGAATGCTCTTCTCACCACATTTTTCTGGGGCTCGGCTCCTTCCAGGAACATAAATTTTATTTCAGTGCCATTGACCCATTTCAATCCGTTTGAAAGGATATAACCCATTCTGAGTGATGATACCCCGGGATCAAAGATCCGTGGAATCGTTGCCGGCTGATTGCAAAGTTTTTTTCTGACAATTTCTATTGGCATAATTTTCTGGTTTCAGGTTGTGAAGGTTG
>JAPLJE010000080.1 GCA_026388755.1 Deltaproteobacteria bacterium
CAAAAAAGAGCATCAAATCCAAACGACTGAGGGCTGGATGGGATAATGAGTACCTTGTGAAAGTCCTGGCCAGCTAATTTCCAAATGCGGTTACCCTGAAATCAGTATCCGTCAAATTGCAATAAGTCATTATTGGTGTTAAACCATTTCCAAGAAAAAGGTCGATTTTGGAGACAGTAGCTGAAAACCGCTCGTCATAAGAAAAGCTGATTGCTAATCTAATCGTTTTGAATTTCCCAATTGAATTTAGTCGCATAAATCGAGGGTCAAGATTACTACCAAGCTCTAAATATTTTTCAATGGGAAAAAATTCCGATAGATCATCCGGTCGATCCATCGTGATTTTGACTGTAAAATCCCTTTTTACATCATGTCCATAAACCAGTTCTGCATATTTCCCAAGATCGACATCCGGTCCAGTTGTAAGCAGTTTGGGCTCGCGTAGTCGCGCATCCAGAGTCTGCTTGAGCATCAGCAGCGACTGAAATATTGAGCTTTTTCCTGAGGAATTGGGGCCGAATATCAAGGTGATCGGTTTGATCGGGATGCTTGCTGGATTAGAGAAAGATTTAAAATTGGTAATCTGATATTCGGTCAGCATAATGATTAACCTTCTTTTTCATGGATGTAAATATTTCGCCTGCATCGTCAAGCAGGCCGGTTGAATATAGCACCAAGCAACTCCTGTGCCATATCTACTCAATCCCATATTTTTTCATCCAGTTTGTCAGCGTCTGATAGCTTGAAAACCCAATTTGTTTGGCGGCGCGGGTTTTGTTGCCGTGGGTTTCGGTTAACGCCCGCTGGATATAATGCTTAGCCAGTGTTTGTATCAGTTCCTGCAGGCTGAACTCACTTCCCAGCGGTCTGTTCATCAGATCGTTTTGGCTGGAAGACTGGGACTGAATCAGGGCTTCGCGCGCATCTTCACTCTGGATGGTTTCACCCTCTGACCAGAGCGCGGATCTTCGCAAAGTGTTTAAAAGCTCCCGAACATTTCCGGGCCAGGACTGCCGAAGTATAATGTTTTTTGCAGATACAGAAAGTTTCTTATGTCTGTATCCCGGCTCGCTTTTACTTTCCCGGTTGATCTGTTCCATCATAGAGTCGATGAGAAGCCCCATATCCCCGGATCGTTCACGAATTGGCGGAAGTTTCAAAATGGCCACAGCCAGGCGGTAGAACAAATCCGGCCTGAAATGTCCGGTCTGGATATCTTCCGACAGGCTTCGATGGGTTGCGGCAATAATCCTGACATCAATTGGAATCGGACGGGTGGAACCAACACGCACGACCTCTCCTTCCTGAAGCACCCTGAGAAATTTTACCTGCATGGGTAAGGGAAGTTCTCCGATTTCATCCAGAAATAACGTGCCGCCATCCGCTGCTTCAAAATAGCCAGTTCGGGCCTGATGCGCGCCTGTGAATGCGCCTTTTTCATGACCGAAAAATTCGGACTCCACCAGCTCCGATGGAATGGCGCCGCAGTTGACCGCAACAAACGCATTGTCCTTTCGGGGGCTTGCCTTGTGAATGGCTCTGGCCAGAAGCTCTTTTCCGGTTCCGGATTCCCCCTCGATCAAGACCGGCACACTGCGCAGCGCAACATGCTGCGCTTTGATGATGATGCGCTCCATGACGGAACTGCGGTGGATAATATCAGAGAACGCCGGCGCATCCGGTGGAAGGCCCGAACTCAAATAACTCAATTTCTGATCAGTTTGTCGGAGCAGATCGGGGATAAATTCCGCGGATATATCAAAAGGTACGGATGCGGTGACAACGCCTGCATGAGGGGAAGATTCAATCAGCTCTGCCGGAAATCGGGTTTTGGCCAGAATAATCCAGACGGCTGCCATTGCCGGAGTGCCTGGCTGATATGAAATGTCAGGGCTATATCTTTGCCATGGCGTTTCCGGGTTTCCAGAACAACCCCGACTGCTGCTTCGTAGATTTCTCCGAACCGCGTGGGACCGGTAAGCTTTTTTTCATGGAGGGAAATTGAGGCATCGGTAAGTTGATTCAGCCACGTTACATACGCGGCATTGACTTCAGAAAGAAGGTTACTGATCAAAACGATTTCATTGAAACCGCGCGCCGCTACAGCCTGGGCAATGGGTCCAAGTCCTGCGGATTCTTCGTTTTTCGAAGCCCGGATATCCGTCAGTCCAATCCAGCAAATGAGTATGTTTTTCATGTGTTACCGTGAAAAAACGTTCGGGTTGGCTCTATCCAAGTTGAAAAGCTTCTGATTGAATATGCTTTCTCCCGATCAAGGTCAAGCGATAATCGCTGACGGAAATCTGTTGTCGTTTTTGACATTATTTTATATGATATTCGGAAAATAATTTGTCATTTTCATTTTACCTCACGCCCCATTATCAAGAAAGCAGGAGGATTTTCATGGCAGGACATCCCAACAGCTTTGGCGCCCGGTCCATTCTGAAAACGGATGAAGGCCCGTTAACCTGCTACAGTCTGAGCCTGCTGGAAAAGGCCGGTTTTTCAGGTATCGACCGACTTCCCTACAGCATTCGAATCCTTCTGGAAAATCTGCTACGGCATGAAGACGGCGTTCTGATCACCTCCCGGGATATCGAGAAAATGGCATTGTGGGGGCATGCCGGCGAATCCGCCGGCGAGGTGCCGTTCATGCCGGCAAGGGTGCTGCTTCAGGACTTCACGGGCGTGCCGGCAATTGTGGATCTGGCGGCCATGCGGGATGCGGCTCAGCGGCTTTACGGAACTCCTTCGAAAATCAATCCACTGATACCCGCAGAACTCGTGATTGACCATTCGGTTCAGGTGGATGTTTTTGGATCCTCGGATGCTGTTGCCCGGAACACGGAATTCGACTACCTTCGAAATTCCGAACGCTATGCGTTTCTGCGCTGGGGGCAAAAGAGCTTTCGCAATTTCAGTGTGGTGCCGCCAGCCACCGGCATCTGCCATCAGGTCAATCTGGAATACCTGGCCAGGGGGGTCTGCGTGGGAGACAGTCCATTGGGACCGGTGGCTTATCCGGATACGCTCGTCGGCCTGGATTCTCACACCACCATGATCAATGGCCTGGGGGTGCTGGGCTGGGGAGTTGGTGGTATCGAAGCTGAGGCTGTCATGCTGGGAAGACCTTATTACCTGCTGACGCCTCAGGTGATCGGGTTTTATCTGGAAGGGAAACCCGCCAGATGCACCACGGCAACCGATCTGGTTCTGACGATCACGCAGTTGCTGCGAAAAAAAGGCGTGGTGGGAAAATTCGTCGAGTTTTTCGGCCCCGGCGTCCTGGAGCTTAGTCTCGAGGACCGGGCAACCATTGCCAACATGTCCCCTGAATACGGCGCAACCATGGGCTTTTTCCCCGTGGATGAAAAAACCCTTCATTACCTTCGGTTAACCGGCAGGCCTGAAAAAACACTCCGCGTGGTTGAAGCCTATTGCAAATCCCTGGGGTTTTTCCGGTCCGATACATCACCTGACCCGGTTTATAGCGATATTGTCAGACTGAATCTGGGGAGCATCGAGCCCTGCCTGGCCGGCCCCAAACGCCCTCAGGATCGGGTGCTTCTTAAAGAGATGAAACCGGTTTTCGATACATTCCTTCTGGAGGCATGCGGCGCAGAGCCAAGACATTTGGGGATGACGGCATCCTGGGAACATGAAGGCGGCAGGCCGTCCGTCGAAGAACACGATGAATCAGGCGATGCATCGTGCACGCTTCCGCAGAAAAAAGGCATTGAAGTTATTATTGACGGCATCCCGGTGGAAATCGATCATGGGTCTGTTGTGATCGCCGCCATCACGAGCTGCACCAATACCTCCAACCCGTCCGTCCTGATGGCGGCAGGGCTTCTGGCAAAGCGGGCCGTGGAACTGGGACTGTCCGTCAAACCCTGGGTCAAAACGAGCCTTGCACCCGGCTCCAAAGTGGCCATTGATTATCTGGCATCCGCAGGGCTCCTGCCTTATCTGGAACGCCTGAATTTTTACCTGGTTGCCTTCGGATGCACCACATGTATCGGCAACAGCGGACCGCTTGGTGATGCGATTTCACAGGCAATCAAGGACCATGATCTGATTGTGGCCTCGGTTTTGAGCGGAAACCGCAATTTCGAGGGCCGAATCAATCCCCTGACCCGAATCAATTACCTGGCATCCCCTCCCCTTGTCGTTGCATACGCCATTGCAGGAACCGTGGATATCCACTTTGAAACCGAACCCCTGGGATGGACCGGCGATGGGATACCTGTCTATCTCAAGGACATCTGGCCTTCTTTTGAAGAAATCCAAGAAAAGGTTGCGGCCTTCAACACCCCGGACCGCTATCAAAAAGCCTATACGACGGTTTTCGACGGAGACGCCACATGGCAGTCCCTGCCCACCCCCGAATATTCCCTTTACCCATGGGACGAAACATCCACCTACATCAAGGAGCCGCCGTTTTTCCGCCACACCACCCCCGAGGCTGAACTCATCCGGGACATTCAGGGCGCAAGAGTCCTGGCCCTGCTGGGAGACAGCGTCACCACCGATCACATATCTCCGGCAGGCGCCATTCCGACCAACAGTCCTGCGGGACAATACCTGATCCAACAGAACGTATCGCCGCCGGATTTTAATTCTTACGGCGCCAGACGCGGCAACCACGAGGTAATGATGCGGGGGACTTTCGCCAATATCCGGCTGAAAAACAGGATGGTTCCAGGAGTTGACGGCGGATGGACCCTGTGGCTGCCGGATGGCGAAAAAATGACAATTTACGATGCGGCCATGAAATACCGGGAATCGGGCACGCCACTGCTGGTTCTGGCCGGGAAAGAATACGGTACCGGCAGCTCCCGGGACTGGGCCGCCAAGGGCACCCTGCTTCTGGGAATCCGGGCCGTTATTGCGGAGAGTTTTGAGCGGATTCACCGAAGCAATCTGGTCTGCATGGGGGTTCTGCCGCTACAGTTCAAACCCGGCGACAGTCATGAATCCCTTGGCTTGACCGGAACCGAAACCTACCAGATTACTGGCATTGCATCGGATCTTTCCCCTGGAAAAGAATTAACGGTCATTGTTGAACAACCGGACGACAGGCAAGTCCGGTTTCAGGTCATTGCCCGGCTGGATTCTCCGGTTGAAGTCACTTACTACCAGCATGGCGGCATTCTCAATTTCGTGCTTCGCAGCATGGTTTGATGCAGCGTATGAAAGACCTTCTTCTGGCAATTGATTGCGGAACCCAGAGCCTCAAAGCCTTGGTGTTCGACCTGAACGGCAACCTGCTCGACAAGGAACAGATTATTTTTACGCCGTATTTCTCCGAAAACCCCGGG
>JAPLJE010000381.1 GCA_026388755.1 Deltaproteobacteria bacterium
ATGCAACGGTTCGGTGGATGATTTTTACGATGTCTGAACTTAAAAATATTGCGGTTCAAAACAATCGTTTTTATACCCTGCACCTGGATATGGACCATCGCCTGATTTGGATTTCCCATGAAGCAATGACAGATGCTGAAATCCTGGCGGCAAAGAAAAGCGGCTTTCGGCTGCCTTCAGATGTTCGCATTCAGGACGTGGAAGTCCCAGATTCCGGCAAATCCTCTTCAGGAAGCGCAGATATCTTTTTCAGCATTCGAGGATATTCCAGCAAGGCGATCATTCACCTGCAAGGCAAAGGTGGCGGCCCGGTTTCGCTGCTGATTGAACCTTTCATGCCCGGCGTCAGCTATTTCGCGCGGCGCATTTCTTTTCAAGAAGGGTGAATGGAGGGGAAAGTGCGAAAGGTTTGAATATTTTTTCAGGCATCGCAAGTCGAGTGAGAGGGGCGGAATTCAAAAAGAGAAAGTCATGTTAAAGCAAGGATTTACGTTTATAGAGGTGTTGATGGCGGTTTCCATCCTGGCCATTTTACTGGTTGGTGTTCATAAACTGCAGAGCCAGATGGTTTCCATGAACCAGACAACCCAATTTTTCACGCTGGCGCCGTTACTGGCTCAAAGCCAAATGGCAGAAATGGAACGCCGGGATTTTAAAGATATTCAGAAGGATTCAGGAGATTTCGGGGGCGCTTACCCCGGCTACGTCTGGTCGCTGAGTATGGAAACCCTGGAATCTGAAGCCCTGAAAAAACTGGCATATCCGATGAAGAAAATAGACGTATCCGTGTCATTCAACAAAGGCGAGCGGACGTATCGCCTGAGAACCTATCGTGTTGTTCCGGATAAAGCTGCTGCCGAAACGCAGGATAAGCGTCTCGGCCCTACATGATCATGTGTTATTCAAAAGCTCGGGGATTTACCCTTCTTGAACTCCTGATTGCCATCACGATGCTGGTTATCGTTCTGACGACCCTTTATGGATCGTATCGCAGCATTCTGACCCGCAATTCCTCGATAGAAAATGAGATCCAGTCGCAAGAAATGGCCCGAACCTGCCTGAATCAAATGCTGGCTGACCTTGGTGCTGTTTACGTTGTTTCTTCCAGTGAATATAAGCCGCCGCAACTTTCGGATCCCCCGAATCCCTATTGCCTGATCTCCGAAAACCTTTTAACTGGCAAAAAGACCTTTCCCCGGCTCAGTTTTTCATCGTTGTTTAATCTGAGACTTGGCGATAGGAGGCAGCAGGATATTGCCCGCATCGTGTATTATGTTCAGCAGTTACCAAATGGCGCTTTTGTCATCAGACGTTCCGAAACCCTCTATCCGTATCCATCGGTTAAAGAGAATCCGGCTGATCCGGTATTGTGCAAGGCCATTCGGTCACTCAGCTATACGTTTTATGACAGCAAAGGAAAAGAATTTCAGACCTGGGACTCGGATTCATCAGACTATGGTCGTCAGACGCCTGCTGCCGTGCACATCACGATGGAGTTGGAAGCAAGACAGGGGGCAGGCCTGAAAATGGAAACCGGACTGGGTTTCCCAGCATTCAGAATCGGCAATACTCGGAAGCGGTGATATCGAATCGCCCCTCATCACATGATAAAGAATTGTTGACAACATGTTTTTATCACAATAGATATCGGATAGGGTCTTCATCCTCTTTGTGGGGAGAGACAACACAATTCAAGTCCGTACTGATTGCGGCATTAATAAATCATTTTGACAACAGGATAAATAATGCTTCAAAAAAATGAAGTGATAGAAAAGGCTTATGAATGCGGTTTTGGGGATATCGGATTCACCACTGCCGAATCCTTTGACTCCCAGAAAGCGTTGCTGATAGAAAGACAAAATGAATATGCGTGGGTATTCAAGCTGGGTCTGGATCTTATCTCTGGCACGGATCCAAAAATGATTTTTCCAGAGGCCAAGTCCATTATTGTATTAATGGAAGTATACTTTAAAGAAGCATTTCCGCAGTCTATGGAAAAATATTTTGGTCGTTGCTATCTTGATGACGACCGTATGACCAAGGACCGTTTGTCCAAAAGGATCAAAACCTTCCGAAATTTTCTAAGGGAGAATGGAATCGATTCAAGGGTACCGTTTAACTTGCCCCACAGGCTGGCGGCTGCCAGAGCCGGAATGGGGACTTTCGGAAAAAACTGTCTGTTTTATTCAAACAAGGTGGTTCGTCAAGGTTCCTGGGTATTGCCAATCGCTGTTGTGGTTGATCATGAATTTTCACCGGATGAACCCACGCTTGAAGTGGGGTGCCCCGGCTGGTGCAAGAATGCATGTATTATTACATGCCCCACGGGTGCTTTAAAAGGGCCTCGTAAAATAGACCCGACCCGATGCATTTCATACCTTACCTATTTTGGAGAGGGCATTACGCCCATGGCGCTTCGGGAACCCATGGGGTTGTGGGTGTATGGTTGCGATCATTGTCAGAATGTATGTCCCCGAAACGCTCCATGGCTGGCCAAGGAACTGCCGGTTAATCAGAAAGTGGCAGGCATGGTGGTTGATTTCAATCTGAATAAGTTGTTGCAAATGGATAACGTGATTTTTAACAGTAAAGTTTGGCCCCACATGTTCTACATGTCGGATAAGGATATCTGGCGGTGGAAGATGAACGTGGCCAGGGCAATGGGAAACAGCCGGGATCCTGAATATATCCCAGGGCTGCTGTCTGCTTTTCGAAGTAATGATGATGAAAGGGTATTGGGTATGCTTGCATGGGCGATAGGCCGTATTGGCGGGCTGAAAGCGAAAGCATTTTTGAACGGTATTCTTCCGGGAAGCAGCGGGTTGGTTCAAAATGAAATCGTGTTTGCATTGGACAATTCCTGATGTTTCAAGTCATCAGACAATACGATTGTGGTTGTTGAATGAATCGCAGTTTTGACAATACTCTCAGATTGTGGTTCTGATTCAAGGCGTGATGCCGGCTCTCGAATTTTGCAGCGGGATTCGGATACCCTCAATCTGACCATTGATGAAGCCGGTAAAACGCTCAAAGGAACCAAGACGGATAAAAGAGGTACTCAGTCGCCTGTCCTGTTTAAGCGAAAACACCCTTGATCATCAGATCTTGTAAATCGTCCGTTCATTGGTAATGATAATATCCACGTGCTTGTCATGGGATTCCATCGGAGCCTGAGGGATGATCTGATCTTCGAAAGCGATGGAAACCTTTCGGGTCGTTATGGGAAGTTTGGGAATGAACCGGTCATAATACCCTTCTCCAGAGCCGATTCTTCCGCCTTTTTCATCAAATGCAATCCCTGGGATGATGGCAATATCCAGGCACTCAACTGGTACCGACTTGCATCGGGCCGTATCCGGCTCCAGCATTCCCCGAGACCCCGGTTTTAAATCTTTTTCGATATTATCAATTTTAAATAACCTGATTCGGAATTTCTGAGGATCGAAGGCTGGAAGAACGATAATTTTTCTATGATCTAAACAATATGTTATGATATTTCGGGAAGAAACCTCACCCGGACAGCTAATATACAGCATGGTAATGTTGGCTTCGACGAAATTGGCAAAATCAAACAAACGATTTTCAATTTTTCGGGTCTTTAAAGCAATTTCATTTTCCGAAAGAGATTCTAAAATCGTGATCATGTCTTTGCGAATTTTGCTTTTGGTTTGCTTTAAATCATCCATTGGGGTCTCTCCTGTGAAGAAGCGGTAGCAATATCATTGACTAAATGGATTGCAGTTGTTACACAGATGAGCAAGGAATTCGAAAAAAAAGACCATCGATGAGTAACAGGTGCGAAGCCATTAATTCTCTATAATAGGTATTGTTATGCTGGAAATCAAGTTTGTAAGACAAAATTTATTGATTGTACAAAAAGCGTTATTGGACCGGGGTAAACCTGCTGATTTGGAAGTCCTTTCCCAAAGTGATGCCAGGCGAAAAACGGTTCTTCTGGAGCTTGAAGATCTAAGATGTCAGAGAAATACTGTTTCAGAGCAGATTGCTGTCATGAAAAGAGCCGGGGAAAACGTATCGAGTTGCCACATCGAACAACGGGTTGCTGAAATGCGGGACGTTTCTTTACGCATCAAAACCCTGGAAAAAAGTTTTGCAGAAATTGAAGAAGAACTCCAGGATATTATTCTTGGAATTCCCAATATTCCCCATGCCACGGTTCCGGTCGGGAAAGATAGCGCCGATAACCCAGTATATAAAATCAGAGGTATTCCCCGAACCTTTGATTTCGAGCCCCTACCGCACTGGACGCTGGGCGAAAAGCTTCGAATTCTTGATTTTGAACGGGCCACGCGAATTACCGGCGCCCGATTTCCCCTGTATTTTGGAGCAGGAGCCAGGCTGGAAAGGGCATTGATTAATTTCATGCTCGATATGCACACTACCCTTCATGGATATACGGAAGTGCTTCCGCCGTTTATCGTAAACCGAAGCAGCATGACTCACACCGGCCAGCTTCCCAAATTTGAAGCAGATCTTTTCAAGATAGAAGGCTGGGATTATTTTTTGATTCCATCCGATGAAATTCTGGATGAAGCCATTTTGCCCATCTGCTATGCTGCCCATACCCCCTGTTTTCGCTCAGAGGCCGGCTCTTATGGAAAAGACACGCGGGGGCTGATCCGGCAGCATCAATTTAACAAAGTTGAGCTCGTCAAATTTACCACTCCCGAATCCTCTTATGATGAGCTGGAAATCCTTCTCAATGATGCTGAATCCATATTAAAACAACTGGAACTTCCCTATCAGGTAATCACCCTTTGTACGGGAGATATGGGGTTTTCTGCGGCAAAAACCTATGATATCGAAGTCTGGATGCCGGCTCAGGGAGTATATCGCGAAATATCCTCGTGCAGTAATTTTGAAGATTTTCAGGCCAGACGGGCCAATATCCGCTTTAAACGAAAAGGGCAGAAGGGAACTGAGCTGGTTCATACGTTAAATGGATCCGGGCTTGCTGTTGGTCGAACCGTGGCAGCGATCCTTGAAAACTTTCAGCAGTCGGACGGTTCCGTGGTCATCCCAGAAGCCTTGCGACCATACATGGGAGGGGCAGTGTCCATAATACCATGAAACTAAGCGATTTCCCAAATGACATTCTGCCCTATATGCTGCCTGAAACCCGGAATGACCTTATTTACCGGTGCCTGGGGTGTGGCAGGGAACATGGGATTAGAACTCTGCTGTACACCTGTCCCGATTGTGGTCAGGTCCTTTTGCTATATGATCGACAGTTCGAAAAATTAAAAAAGATCCCCGGTAAAACCTGGCGGCGGATTTTTGATTATCGAAAACTTCTTACTCTTCCGGCGCTAAAGGGAATTTACCGGTATCATGAATTTATCGGACCGGTTCTGCCTCTGGAATCCATCGTCTATCTGGGAGAAGGCCATACTCCGGTTATCGAAGCCAATGCTTTGATGCAGGAAAAGGCTGGCGGAAAATTCTATTTCAAAAATGACGGACAAAACCCCAGCGCTTCATTTAAGGACCGTGGAATGGCCAGCGCCCTCAGCTATATCCATTTTTTAATCCAGCAAGGGATAGTAGACGATGTCCTCGCCGTTTGTGCCTCCACCGGCGATACTTCAGCGTCTGCAGCGCTGTATGCATCTTATCTTCAGCCGCATATCAAATCTGCGGTCCTTCTGCCGCACAAGAAGGTCACTCCCCAGCAGCTTGCACAGCCACTTGGAAGTGGTGCGCGGGTGTTTGAAATCCCAGGAGTTTTTGATGATTGCATGAAAGTAGTTGAGGCCCTGTCCGAAAAATATGCTGTGGCGCTTCTTAATTCCAAAAACGCCTGGCGGATCCTCGGGCAGGAATCATATTCCTATGAAATTGCCCAGGATTTTGAGTACGACATGGCTGGTAAAGTGGTGGTGGTTCCCATCGGAAATGCCGGCAATATTACGGCAGTCATGAGCGGATTTCTGAAATTTTACCACACCGGCATCATCGAGACCCTGCCCAAGATTGTGGGGGTGCAATCGATTCATGCCAATCCGGTTTATCGATACTATCAGGAGCCCGATCCTAGTCAACGAAAGTTTCTTCCGGTAACCGTAAAGGCTAGTGTGGCCCAGGCCGCTATGATCGGAAA
>JAPLJE010000747.1 GCA_026388755.1 Deltaproteobacteria bacterium
TCATGCGGACCCCGGGTGATGAGATCCCCCATGCCGCGGGGTTCTGCCTGGGTGAAGGGCTTGCGGATAGCTTTAATGATTTTGCGACCATAGTATTCTGCAGGGATCTTGACCCGAATATCGTGGAAGTCAGGCTCAAACCCGAAAGACGGGAAAAAGTCCGCGATATTCTCGATCGAAGGGGCTTTATCAGTCAGACGAGCTGCGGAATTTGCGGCAAGGAGATGGTCAAGGACCTGTATCAGATCCTGTTGCCTGCGGAAGACAATTTTCAGATCGACATGGATAAGATTTTTACATGTATTGATAAGCTTGTGGAAAACCAAATCAATTACGTCCGCACGCGAAGTGCCCATGCCGCCATGCTTCTGGATTCCCGGCTTGACAAATTGTCTTTTGCCGAAGACGTCGGCCGGCATAATGCCCTGGACAAGGCCATCGGGAAACTTTTACTGGGCGGTAATCTAAAGGATGCCGCAGTGGTGGTTCTCTCTTCCAGGATCAGTTACGAACTGGTGCAAAAGGCGGCCAGAGCCCGCCTGCCCATGATTGTCGGCATGTCCCGTCCCACAGCCCTTGCGGTTGAAATGGGTCAATCCCTGAACATGACTCTGGCCTGCGCGAGGGGCTCTGAATTGATACTCTTTTGTGGTGAAAAACGAATCATAAGAGAAAATTAATTCGGACCCTGCTTTTTCACACCAATCTTCTACATTGCAATGCTCAAAAATCAAGCGGACTGCGGGCTTTCTTGATGGTTACACGTTTAACCGTATGCGTGTAAATCTTGGTGGTTCTGACATCGCTGTGTCCCAGCAGCTCCTGTATCGTTCGGATATCAAAATTTGCCTGAAGCAGATGGCTGGCAAAACTGTGCCGGAATGTACGGGCGGATGCGCGCTTGCCGATTCTTGTCTTTTTTACCGCTTCTTTGATTGCCTTCTGCACTTGGGTTTCATGCAGATGATAGCGCCGGTATTCCTTTGTTTCCGGAACCCGGGTCAAATTCTTGGCTGGAAATAACCATTGCCGGACAAATTTTGTTGCCGCATGCGGGTGTTTCTGTTCCAACGTATTCATCAGAAATACGCCCGCAAAATTTCGATCCAGATCGCGCTGATGCAGCTTTTTCAATGATTTATAATGGGCTTTCAGTTCTGGAAGAATTGTTTCCGGAAGCGGCACGGTTCTGTCTTTCCGGCCATTTCCATCATAAATGGTCACGATTCCCGCATCAAAATTCAGGCACTTGACTCGCAGTCGTAAACATTCCAACAGCCGAAGCCCGCAGCCATACAGCAATTTCACCACCAGATCATACGGCGGGTCGAGATGTATTAAGATTTTATTAATCTCATCCCTGGACAACACCACCGGAATGGATGGTCTCCGTTTCGCCCTGACAACGCCTTCGACCTTCCCAAAATCCTGATTCAGAACATGCCGATAGAAAAACAGCAGCGCATTAAACGCCTGATTCTGGGTTGACGCAGAAACCTTTTTGGTTACGGCCAAAAAAGTCAGGAACGCCTTGACATGCTCTGCGGACAAGGATTTCGGATCCGGACTTCTGGTAAATGTTTGAAAATGCCCAACCCACAGTGTGTATGTTTTCAACGTCTTTGGGGAATAATGCCGAACTTGTATTTCATTTGACAGCCGGTTATACCCTTCCCTCCAGGACATCCCCATTGCCGATTTTGTAGTATCCATCCTTTGAATCATTTCTTCCCTTCTGTTTGCTTTTTTTCCTGTAATTTCCGCAGAAAATGATCCAGACTTTTTCGTTCATTTTCCGGAAAACGATATCTTTGGCAAAAATCCAGATAAAAGCACAACCATTTTCTTTAGAGCGGATGCAAGCCAGTTGGAACCGGCCTGTTTCTCAAAAGCGTCTCAAATTCTGCTTGCAACTGAAACGGGATGCTGCCCATGAATAATGTCCAGAAGCTGTTATATTCATTTATTATACATAATATACAGAAAAATTAATAAAGCGCCAGAAATGTCTTGTCAAGTATTATTCCATAATATATTGAAAGATTGGAATGAGATAGGGGATTATATGCGGGCAGAATTGAAAATCTGATATCGCAGGTACATCCTGCGATCGTTCATCTATTGAAAGATATACAGAAGCTATACAACTACTTGTTATCGATGAAGGAAGAGAGCATGAGATTACTTGAGGCGGCACTGGCAGCCCCAAATTGTGTAGTGAGCGTGATGGGGGATCATGCTGGTGAAGGTGCTGATGAGATTTTCAACAGGAAAAAAGCCGACATAAATCGATTGGGCAAGACTTTCTGGCTCATGAGATCGTCAAAAGCACGGCCCGCCCAAGTCCATGGGATGTGTGCAATAATCCCAGCATATACAATTTTCGTAGAACCAGCGACCAAAGGCGGTGCCCGTCCCACTACGGCAGAAGA
>JAPLJE010000287.1 GCA_026388755.1 Deltaproteobacteria bacterium
TCGGTTGCATTGCATAATGAAGGTGTTTATGGTTATATGAAAGCGGCTGTCTGTATCGATATATTTATTCGGCTACCATGTCATTACCCTTAACCCATAACCTTTTTAGAGCAATTTTTTAAACCATGAAGATCTGCAGGAAAAAAGAATTCGGGCCGGTTACCGCTTATCAACTGGGATACAGCCCGATTGGCTCCCCCTTGATGTCGGTATATATGTATGTTGTGGACACCGTGGTGATCGATACGGCCCAGCGCCACCTGCGCGCTGAAGTGATCGGGATGTTGAAAGATCATGCCATCGAGCGGATTCTATTGACCCATTACCATGAAGACCACAGCGGGAATGCCGCTGAAATCCACCGATTATTTTCCGTCGAGGTTCTGGGCCACCCCCTGACCGCTGAAAAAATGAACGGACGCCTTAATATTCTCCCCTACCAGCACCTGGTGTGGGGAAAAGCAGGCCAAGTACCGGTTACCCCCCTTCCCGACTGCATCGATACCGGCCGCTACCGCTTTATGCCGGTTCACACCCCCGGCCACAGCAAGGACCATACGGTGTATCTGGAAACCCGCAACGGCTGGCTGTTTTCCGGCGATCTCTACCTGGGAGATCGCATCAAGTACTTCCGGTCTGACGAGAAATTCAGGGATCAGATGGATTCCCTGAAAACCGTTTTAACCCTTGATTTTAATGCGCTGTTCTGCGGACATAACCCGATCTCGGAAGACGGGAAAGCCAGATTGGCCGCCAAGTTATCCTTTCTGGAAGATTTTTTCGGAAGGGTTACGGATATGAACCAGAAAGGAATGACGGAATCTGAAATCATTGCCCGGCTCGACCTTAAACAGGATCGCCTGGTAAAATGGGTTACGCTGGGGAATGCCTGCTTTGCCAACATGGTCAAATCCGTATTGACCATATGACTATTCTACGGCATGGCTTGCTTTTTGAATCAGATATGATTATATTTTCATTCATTGCCGGCCCTGAGTAGTTTTTTTTAAACGCATTCTTACAGCATAGACAATTACAATGAATATTCAAAACGAAACCATTCCCAATCCAAAAGAGATTGAAAAAGAAATCGGCGAATTCCTGGCAAAAAAATTTGGGGGTTCGGTGAAGATGGTATCCCAGGATGTGCATCCGCAGGAAAACACCCTGGACGATTCCGGTAAAACTCCCAAAGCTGAAGATACGTTTCCGCCCAAAGCTGAAGATGCGTTTCATTGCAATATGAAACCGGAAGATCTCATTACCTATCTTGATCAATATATCGTCAAACAGGATCATGCCAAAGCGGTTCTGGCAACCAAAATATGCACGCACTTCAACCGCATTAAACACGCAAATTTCGCATCCGATTCCAGCCATGACATGGTGGGCAGCATCAAAAACAATGTATTGATGATTGGTCCGACCGGCGTTGGTAAAACCTATCTTATCAAGCTGATAGCCAAAAAAATAGGGGTTCCCTTTGTCAAGGGAGACGCCACCAAGTTCAGTGAAACCGGCTATGTCGGCGGAGATGTGGAAGATCTGGTTCGGGACCTGGTAAGGGAAGCCAATGACAACATTGAGTTGGCACAGTATGGCATCATTTATATCGATGAAATCGACAAAATTGCCGGCAGCCGGAACATGATCGGAGTGGACGTATCCCGGACTGGAGTTCAACGGGCTCTTTTAAAGCCCATGGAAGAAACCGATGTAGACCTGAAGGTTCCCCATGATCCCATTTCCATGCTTCAGGAAATCGAACGATTCCGTAAAACCGGCAACCGTGAAAAGCGATCGATCAACACTAAAAACATCCTGTTCATCATGAGCGGGGCTTTCGGCGATCTGACGGAAATCATCCATCGCCGAATGACCAGCCAGAACATCGGCTTTGGGGCAGCCGTCAAAACCCATCAGGATCGCCAGGATATTTTGAATCATGTCAAATCCGAGGACCTGATCGAATTCGGGTTTGAATCCGAATTTGTCGGCAGACTGCCGGTTCGAGCCATATTTGAACGGCTGACCGAAGATGATCTATTCGAGATTCTTAAAAATCCCAACAACCCGGTCATTCTGGGCAAAAAACTCGATTTTGCTGCCTATCATATTGACATTAAATTTGATGATCCGGTCCTGAGGATCCTGGCGCAAAATGCATTCTTGGAGAATACCGGGGCAAGGGGCCTGGTGAGCGCGGTGGAAAAAGCACTGCTTTTGTTTGAGCGCTGCCTGCCATCCTCTGATGTAAAAAAATTTCCGGTGACTTTATCCGTCTTGAAAACGCCGGAGCAGGCGCTCTCAAAGCTCATGGATAAAGAAGTACAACATGATGTTCTGGAAGAATTTGACCGACTGGCAAAGAATGAACGCGCATCCATCAAGGCGTATCTTCACACCAACCGGAAGAATCTTTCAGAAAAATACAACCTTACCCTGACCCCTTCCAGAATGGATATCGTAACCTCTTTTTATTCCAAAAACGTGATGGATGTGGGACATATTATTCAGAAAGTCAAATCCTTGTATGATGAAATCAAAAAAATAGAACTCTCATTTTACAAAAAACATGATATTAATATTGTGCTGGAAGACAACGCCATTGATTTTATCATCGAACAACTGGCCAATCCCGCTATTCATATTGCGGATTTTGAACGGCAGCTTTCCATCGATTTTGAGCTGGGCCTCAAACTGGTCCGAGAAAAGACCGGTAAAAACCGGTTTTTCATTACCCGCAAAGCCCTGCTGGAACCCGAAACCTTTATCAGCAACCTCATCAAGGATGAGCTTCGGGGTGTTTCGCTGAATCTCCCCGATCACCGGACACGCTGAAACGATTCCAAACTGCAACCCCAACTGAAAGACAATTCATGATCGGAATATCCAAGCTCTATTGCAGCACGGTTGAACCTTCAGATGCCCTTCGTTATAATCGAATGTCATCCAGCCTGCCGTCCCATCTGCTTCAGTTTTCAAGCGACAAGAAACCGGTGGTGGTCTGGAACATGACCCGTCAGTGCAATCTGCACTGCGTCCACTGTTACGCCCACGCCAAAGACCATGCCTCGACCGATGAACTGACCACGGCCGAAGGCAAGACCCTGATCGATGATCTGGCAGCTTTCGGATCCCCGGTGATCCTGTTTTCCGGAGGAGAACCCCTGGTCCGGAAAGACCTTCCGGAACTGGCGGACTACGCGGTTCAAAAAGGCATGCGCGCCGTCATCTCCACCAACGGCACCCTGATCACGGCACAAATCGCCCGCACTCTCAAAGCCATCGGCTTGTCTTATGTCGGCATCAGCCTGGATGGCATGGAAGAAATCAATGACCGGTTCCGGGGAGTCAAGGGTGCTTTTGAGGCCGCCCTGAACGGCATTCGCAACTGTCAGGAAGCCGGCATCAAGGTCGGCCTGCGGTTTACGATCAACAAATTCAATTCAGGAGAGATTCCCAGCATTTTCAAACTCCTTGAAACCATGAACATTCCCAGAGCCTGTTTTTATCACCTGGTTTATGCCGGCCGGGGCTCCAAACTGGTCGAGGAAGATTCCACCCGCGAAGAAACCCGGACCATTGTGGATATGATCATGGATGAAACCAAAAGGCTTCATGACATGGGGCTGTCCAAGGAAATCCTGACCGTGGACAATCATGCCGATGGTCCCTACGTGTATCTGCGCCTGCTCAGGGAGAATCCCGAAAGGGCCGCGGAAGTTCTGGAGCTTTTGAAGATGAATGAAGGCAACAGCTCCGGCAGAGGCATCGGCTGCGTCAGTTGGGATGGACAGGT
>JAPLJE010000437.1 GCA_026388755.1 Deltaproteobacteria bacterium
CAGAACCAGGTCCTTGTAATGGTGAATATGGGATTGAATCTGCCTGGAAAAATCCGGCAACACGTCCGACACAAACAAAGGATCCCCGTACCCCTTGATCTTCAGGTTCTGATCCTTGTCCGAATAGCATTCGGTAACAAATCGGAAATCCTCGCCAAGATAGTGAAGCGCCACCAGGGCGGTCATGATTTTGAGGGTCGATGCCGGAACCAGCAGTTTTTCGGCATTTCTGGATGCCAAAACCTTTCCCTGAGGATCGGTTAACAATACCGCATCCTTTTCCTGAATCAGGGATAGCATCCGCGAGACAGACTGCGTCTGATCGGCCAGGGCAGGCGAGGCCATATTTACCAAAAGGCACAGGAGAACAACCCCTGTCACAAAAAAGCGTTTGAATCCTGTTTTATTCATGTCATTTACTATCCAGAATCAACGTGACGGGTCCGTCATTAATCAGTGCAACATCCATCATGGCTCGAAATTGGCCGGTTTTCACAGCAACACCTTTTTTCCGGACCTGTTCGACAAAAATTTCATAGAGATGCTCGGCCTTTTCCGGTCCGGCGGCTTGCACATAAGAAGGCCGCCGGCCCTTGCGACAGTCCCCCAGCAGCGTAAACTGCGATACCACCAGCATCTCGCCCTGAGTTTCCATCAGAGAGCGGTTCATTTTTCCACTTTCATCCTCAAATATCCGCAAATGCACAATCCTCTCCGAAAGATAAACCGCATCCCCTGAATCATCAGCTTCGGACACGCCCAGCAGCACCAGAAGACCCGGACCGATCCGGCTGATCATCTGATAGGTGACGGTTACCGAACTTTCCTTAACCCGCTGAACCACGGCTCGCATGAGTCTTCCTTTTATTGACTTACGCTCCCATAACTTTTATTATTCATCATTATGGTATCATTTTGGAAAAACTGCTACAAGGGGAGAAAATCGTTTAGACGACAGAAGAAAATTATACAGGAAGATTATGATTTAGCCTGCAATCAAGTAATTATGAGGTATGAATCCATGGAGTTCGAAGGAAAGAGCCGGTTTTTTTCTTTAACCCGTTTTCGTGTTTTGCCGGGAACTGTCAGGTTTGTGGCTGTTTGGTGCATGGTTGCTTGTATGGTGCTTTTCTCATGTGGATGGTGTGCCGAAGAACCCGCCTCCAGACCCAAGGTTTCTGAAGGCGATGTATTCTCACGCATTTCCCTTTCCGTCAAAAAGGTTCATACCATGTCGTCGGCATTTGAGCAGGAAAGGCATACCGCCATGCTCAAGGAGGCGATGATCTCCAGAGGGCGATTTCTCTTTGCAAAACCGGACAAGATTCTCTGGGAGACAATCGATCCCATCCCTGCCGGCTTTTCCGTAAAAGGCCAGGAGGCCAAACGGTGGCAGGGAACATCCGAACCGTCTGAAAAAATCGTTCTGTCGGAGGCCCCTTTTTTACAGGTATTGATTCAACAGATACTTGCCTGGACCAGCGCCGATTTCACTTCATTAAAGGAGCGCTATGACCTGAAGGTGATCAGCGAAGACCCGGTAACGGTGGGCCTTGTCCCGCTTCTGGCCGGTGAAAGGGATTATGTCCGTCAGGTAACGCTGATCTTTTCATCCGATCTGATGTATGTCACCTCTGTAAGAATCCAGGAAAATAAAGGGGATGAGATCATTATCCGCTTTCTTAACGCGGTTATCAACGAACCGATAGCGGAAGAACGATTCTAACGCCATGACATTTACCAAACCATTTGGAACCCTGTACACCCTGCTGTCCCCCAGAAGAAAAGTCCTCTACGGCGTGACATTCCTGTTTGTCCTGATGGGAGCGCTTGCCATGGCTTTTTTGGATGTCCATGAGGACATTCAGTTCATGATTCCGGATCGGGACGCCGTTGTGGGTGAGGAGTTTTCCCTGCTTCAGGATTCCCCATTCGCCAAAAAAGTCGTGATCAATCTTCGGGGGGGAACGGATCTTGGCCAGTTGACGGCAGCAGCAGATGCCCTTGCCGGATCCATGAAGGTCCCATATTTCACCCGCGTGGCTACGGGTCCCGGCAATCTTTTCGGCGCCGAGTTTTTTTCCTGGATGCTTTCGGCCATTCCCAGCCTCCTTGCAGACGATAATCTTGAAAAGCTTGCCGCAAAAGTCGAACCGGAGCAGATTCGGGAGCGCATGCGGGCGATGTACCAGGAACTCATCACGCCTGAAGGATGGATGAAAAAAGAGCTTTTCCGAAACGATCCTTTGAATCTTGCCGGCCTGTTGTTTGAACAACTGAGATTTGCCAATCTTTTGTCCGGAATGCGTATCGAGAACCAGCACTTTGTCAGCCAGGACAGGAAAAACGTTCTGATCATCGCCGAAACCCCCATTAATGGAACCGATTCAAGGCAGAGCGCGGAGTTGATGTCTCAATTGGATGGTCTGATCCGGGCTTCGGTTCCACAGCCCATGGAAGCCTTTGTCATGGCATCGCACCGCTATACCGCCACCAATGCCAATGCGGTCAAGAAGGATGTGTTTGTGGTGATGTGCAGCTCATTTGCGGGAATCGTCGTCATTATCGCCCTGTTCCTTTTTTGCTGGGAAGGCCTGTTTGTGCTGCTTGTCCCGATTTTGGCACTGAGCATTGCAGGTATTACCGGACTGTTCTACGATCATTTTTCCGCGATCACGATTGGCTTTGGCTCCGTTCTTCTCGGGGTCACCATCGACTTTGCCGTCCAGGTCTATTTTGCGCTTCCAGGGGGCGAGAGCAAGAAGCCATCGGTTTTGGATGAAGTGACCCCTCCCATTGTCTTTGGGGGGCTGACCACGCTGGCCTGTTTTGTCGTACTTCTTTTCTCGCCGCTTCCGGGCCTCAGGCAGGTATCCTCATTCTCGATCGTTGGGATATGCGCCGCGCTTCTCATATCTTTGATAACCTTTCCGCACCTCATCGGGGTTTCGTCCAGAAGGGGTATTTTCCAAAAACAGGTGTGGACAATTCGCCACCGCAGATCCGGAATTGTTATCATCATTTTCTGGGCATGTCTTCTTCTGTTGTGCATCTGGAAAGCCCAGGGGATTACTTTTGATGGCGACATGCGATCCCTGAACCTGACAACTCCGGACCTGAAAGCCGATGAAATCTCTTTCCAGAAGACCTGGGGCGGTGGGGGAACGGCCATGCTTTTTGCGGAAGGTCTTGATCTGGATCAGGCGCTTGAGGTAAACGATCGCCTTTTTGATCGGTTGGTAAAGCATCTCCCTTCAGACAAGATCGTCAGCATTGCTCCCCTGCTTCCGTCTGTCGCCAAACAGCGCCTGCGACAGACGCACTGGAGGGACTTCTGGTCCGAGGAGAGAGTTTCCCGGCTTAAAGCGATCATGGAACAGGAAGGCGGGGATGCGGGCTTTTCCCAGGATGCGTTTACGCCTTTTTTTGACGGCATCGGCCGGCAGTTGCCTCTTGTAACGGCGGAACTTCTGAGGTCCAAGGGTCTCGGCGATATGATAGATGGCATGATCATTCAAAAGGAAGGGGTTGTGCGGGTGCTTTCGCTGGTTCCCGACACTGCGGAAGTATCCGGCCTTTATCAGTCGGATCTGAAAAATATTCAGGGAGCGCGTTTTGTTTCCCAAACCCGTTTTGGAGACCACCTGAGCCATCTCATGGGAAAAGATCTCTTCTGGATGATCCTGGGTGCCGTGATTCTTAATTTTGCGCTGGTTTATCTTCTCTACAGAGACATTACGAATGCCCTGCTCGCCATGGTCCCCGGATTTACCGGGGTTTTTGCGATGCTGGGCGTCCTGGGATGGCAGGGACATCCCTTGAATATTTTTCATATATTATCCGCGATTTTAATCGTGGGGCTGGCCGTTGACTATGGAATATTTATCGTCTGCAAGCTGACCGGGGGATATACCCATGAAACAGAGAAAGCCGTGCTGGTATCCGGCCTGACGACCATGGCCGGATTTGGCGCGCTGATTCTGGCCCGCCATCCGGCCATGCACTCCATCGGCATTGCCGTCATGCTGGGCGTTGGCGCTGCAATACCCGCCGCGCTGATGGTAACACCCGCCCTTTTCGGATGGATACAAACACACAGGCTGAAGGCTGAATCGTTACATTGAAAAATAGTTATTGGTTTGTTGAAAACGATAAATAGAAAACTTATGGATCTCACGCCAGTCATCACCAATGCATCCACGATTACCGCCATGTCAGACAGCCTTGATGGCTTGTGGCGGGGACTACTGGCCGGAAATACCGCTATTCGTCCGTTGAACCGTTTTCCGGTGAAAAATTACAGCGCGGGGATTGCCGG
>JAPLJE010000648.1 GCA_026388755.1 Deltaproteobacteria bacterium
CAGGAGATGATCTGCCAGAACCAGCTTCACCATGGCTTCACAGACCGGATTGATGCGGGGAATGGCCGATATGTCATGCCGGCCCTTGATCGAAATCGTTACGGGCTCATTGCGACTGTTGATGGTTTGTTGGTCCATCGAGATGGAGGGAATGGGTTTTACGGCAACCCGGACCCGGATCTCATCCCCGTTTGAAATGCCGGCAAGAATGCCGCCGGCATGATTGGATGAAAAGCCATCCGGGGTAATGGGATCATTGTTTTCAGAACCCAATCGGCAGGCGGCCGTAAATCCGTCCCCGATTTCCACACCCTTGACGGCTCCGATGCTCATCAATGCCTTGGCAAGGTCCGCATCCAGCTTGTCAAAAACCGGTTCGCCCAGGCCGGCGGGTGCGCCAGTGATGCGGATTTCGACAATACCGCCAATGGAGTCCCCTTGTTTTCGCACCTGTTCTACCCGATCTGCCATAGCCCTTGCGGCGTCCCTGTCCGGGCACCTGAACGGATTGTGGTGGATCTGGCTTAAATCCGTGACATCGGCCCGGACCTCCAGAACCAGACCGGCGATAGCGCCCGCGGCAACCCTTGCGGCGGTTTCGCGGGCCGAAGCCCTGCCGCCGCCGCGCCAGTCCCTGATGCCATATTTGGACTGATAGGTGATATCGCCATGACCGGGGCGATAGAGATCGGCGTAAGGCGCGTAAGATCTTGAATCCGGGTCCGTATTGGCGATCAGGATAGCAATGGGCGTTCCCGTGGTTTTTCCCTCGAATACGCCGGAAAGAATGACGGCCTTGTCCGGTTCCTTGCGCTGGGTGCTGGCGGAGGATCCCCCGGGTTTTCTCTGGTCCAGGGAGGATTGAATCACGGCTTCATCCAGATTCAGGCCCGGAAGACAGCCGTCCACCACTACGCCGATTCCCGGGCCGTGGGATTCTCCCCATGTGGTGATGCGAAACAGGGTTCCAAATGAATTGCCTGACATCATGCATTTCCTTGCTGAGTATTTTCAATAATTTTCCGGCAAATGGCGTCAATTCCCAGTATGTCGGTATCCATGACTAGGTGGCTGGCATTTTCATAAAGCGGCTGTCTGGCCAGAAGAACAGTTTCAATTTCATCCATGCAGCCGGTTGCAGTCAGGCCGGGCCGCTGGATGAGGGTTTCGGGATCAGCGGCCATCCGGGCTCTGACCGTTTCCGGGCTTGCCCTGAGCCAGATCACCCGTCCTGCTTTTTTCATGTTCCAGACATTGTCCGGGTTCAGGATCACTCCGCCGCCGGTTGCAATGACATATTGGTTCAAAAATGTGGTCTGGTCAATCGCGCTTTTTTCCATATCTCTGAAAGCATCCCAGCCATTTTTTGCAACGATATCGCTGATGGTCATTCCGGCTTTTTGGACCACGACTTCATCGGTATCCAGAAACGGCCGGCCCAGAAGCCTTGAAAGCGTTTTTCCCACGGATGTCTTGCCGCAGCAGCGGTATCCGATCAGATAGATGTTCATGGGTACAGGCTTTCAAAGACCTTCCAGAATTCGGGGAAGGATTTTTCAACACAGATCTCATTTTCAATTCGGATTCCGGGCGTTTTGAGTCCGGCAACGGCAAAGCTCATGGCCAGGCGGTGGTCATTGTGAGGATCAATCAGCGCGCCACGCGGCTTTCCGCCATCGATCCACATGGCCGTATCGCTGCATCCGGCTGCGATGCCCAATTTCTTAAGCTCCGCCACAACCGATCCCAGCCGGTCGCTTTCCTTGGCTTTCAAGTGCCCCACGTTGGTGATGACGGTTTTACCCTTTGCAAAAGCGGCCACAACGGCAAGGGTTGGGACCATGTCGGGCATGGCGCCCATATCCACTTCAACGGCCCCAAGCTCTCCGCCGGTAACGGAAATGCCGTCCGGCTCCACACGGGTCGTGCATCCCATGGACGAAAGGACATCCAGAAGTCGAAGGTCTCCCTGTCGGGAATCATGCGATATGCCGGCGACGGTAATCGTGGCGCCGGTCACCGCAGCCGCGGCCCAGAAATATCCGGCCTGGGAGATATCCGGTTCAACGCAGAACCTTCCAGCCCGATACCCCTGGTTCCCGTCAATCTGAAATCGCTGATACCCGTCTCGTGCGACGCTGACTCCGGCCTGATTCATGATGTCGATCGTCATGTCGATATAGTGTTTGGAAACCGGGCCTTCGGTAACGGTGATCTCCATGCCGTTCCGCGTGAAGGGGGAGATCAGAAGAAGGGCCGAAAGATACTGGCTGCTGGTGCCGCAATTTAATGACACGCGGCCGCCGGAAATTGTGCCTGCTTCAATTTCAATCGGCGGACACCCCGGACGGCCAAGCGATATTGTTTTGACGCCAATCTGATGCAGTCCTTCCAGAAGATCCTGAATGGGCCGCTCCTGCATGCGCGGTGTTCCGGTCAGAATGTATTTGCCTGTTCCCAGAGCGCAAACCGCAGCCAGAAGTCGCATGGAAGTTCCGGAATTGCCCAGAAAAATCGGGTTGGCGCAAGGCTGCAACCTGCCATGAACTCCCCGGACCTGCCACGCCGCCGCCGGGCCCTGATCAATGGAAATGCCCATTAGCCGCAGTGCGTCCCGAGTCAGCCGGGTATCTTCGCTGTCCAGCCCATTTTGGATTTCGCATTCGCCGTCGGACAGGGCGGAAACAATGAGGGCGCGGTGCGTGTAACTCTTTGATCCCGGTACCGTGACAGTGGTGTTTCGAATCGGGCGCGATTGAATCTCGATCATGAGGCTCTCTTTTGTGAAGGGTTCAGGCTGTCCATCAGGGATTGTTTCATGACGGCCAGAGGCGCCGGACTTCCGGTCCACAGCTCGAATTGAAATGCAGGCTGGTGAATGAACATGGAAAGGCCGTTGATTGTCCGGCATCCGGCCTCAATGGCATCTTTCAGAAGCCGGGTTTTTAGCGGCGCGTACACGATATCCATGACCAGAAGGCCAGGGGTTAATAACGCGCCCGGTACCGGGGACTGATGGATATGCGGCGTCATTCCGACGGATGTGGTCTGGATCAGAATGTCAAAGGGAAGGGATCGAAGCTCCGAAATGGGGATAAAATCCGCTTCCAGCGCTGTTGCCAGTTTTTCTCCTTTGGAAATGCTCCGGTTGATGATGGTCAGTTTGGACCCGCGGGATTTGACGCCAGAACCAATGGCGCGCGCAGCCCCGCCCGCGCCGATGATGGCGACCTGTTTTCCCTCGAGA
>JAPLJE010000177.1 GCA_026388755.1 Deltaproteobacteria bacterium
AAAACCTCTCTGACATTCAGACCACATTAAGCCCGGTTTTCAGCTACGAAGCGCTTATTCAGACGCAATCGCCGGAATTTGAATGGCCGAATCTGGATGAAACATCGGCAGCCGGGGCCTGTTATACCACGGGCACGACCGGACAGCCCAAGGGGGTCTATTATTCCCATCGCGATACCTATCTGCATGCCATGACCATCTGCTCCGGAGGAGAAATGTCTTATCGGGATGCCTTTCTTCAACTGGTGCCGATGTTTCATGCCATGGGCTGGGGCGGCGTCTATTCAGCCACGATGGCCGGCTCTAAAATCGTGCTTCCGGGGATGTACCGTCTGGATCGTCTGGGGGAGCTGGCCGAGCTTCTGGTCAAGGAAAAGATCACCGTATGTAATGGCGCGCCCGCCATTCTCATGCCCATGCTGGAATATATCCGGAATCTGGAAATCAAGCCGGATCTTCGCGGCGCCCGGTTTCTCTGCGGCGCAACCGAACCGCCCGTGGCCATGATGAAAGGGCATAAAGAGCTTACCGGGGCCGAAATGATTCATGCATACGGGGCAACGGAAACTGCGCCGCTGGTCAGTATCAACCGCCTGAAGCCCTGGCTGGAAGATCAACTCGGCGACGATGAAAAATGGGATCTTCGGCGAAAACAGGGCTATGTGGTCACCGGCCTGGATGTCAAACTGCTGGGGCCGGACGATGCCGAAGTCCAGCATGACGGGAAAACGACGGGGGAAATCTGCGTTCGCGGACCCTGGGTTACCGGATGCTATCACCGCACGCCGATGTCCGATCAGCAGTTTACCACCGATGGTTTCTGGCGAAGCGGGGATGTGGCCACGATGGATGCAGAAGGGTATCTGAAGATCACGGATCGGGTGAAGGATGTCATCAAGAGCGGCGGGGAGTGGATATCTTCGGTGGATATGGAAAATGAATTGATGTCATATCATCCGGTTCTGGAGGCAGCCGTGGTCGGGGTCAAACATCCCAAATGGGAAGAAAGACCGCTGGCCCTGGTCATTCTTCGCGAAGAACACCGCGGCAAGATCGGAAAAGATAAGCTTTTGTCTCATCTTGCCCAAAAATTTGCAAAATGGCAGCTTCCAGATGAAATTCTTTTTGTAGATGAAATTCCCAAGACCAGCGTGGGAAAATTCAATAAAAAAGTGATACGGGAGGTGCATCAGGATCTCTATATGGTCGGCGCCGGTTAAGGGGAACGTTCTCTCAGACCCAGCCCGGCGTGTGAACCGGGCCGGTCAGGTCATACGGAATATAGCATTTGATATCGATAAGGGGAGAGCCATTTCTGGCATCAAGCCCTTCAACTTCGATCGTTGCCCCCTGAATGGACAGTACCCGGCAAAGAGTTAGAGCAACGAGATTGGGCCGCATGGGCGAATGCGTGGCAAAGACGCCGGTTAACGGATTGTTCGAATCTTTTCGAGGATGAACCTGAAGGGTGCTCCGCAGCTCCGGAGTATCGTTTTCATGAAACCAGTACATCACATGAATATGTGAAAATCCTTCCAGCCCCAATAGGGCGTCTTTGTAACAGTCGTCAATTTCAATCCATGTTTTGTCGTCTGTTTTTCGAATGACTCCGATGGGGATAACTTTAAAGCTTTTTTTCATTTTTCACGCTCCTGATGGCTGGCTTAAGAAAAACATCAATGACTACTTTCTATAACCGGTATTTTTCAGGATCAACAGGAAAAAATCAAGAAAGCAGAAGCAGGCAGAAAATCCCTGCCGCGAGTGCCATGCGATACCAGCCAAAGATAATGAAGGAGTGTGTTTGAATATAGTTCAGCAGCCACTTGACCGTAATGAACGAAACCAGCGATGACACGATGAGTCCGAGCAGTACCAGACTCCAATTTTCATGGGCAGCTCCGGGCTGCAAGTGGCGTAGCGCTTGAAAAATCTTGAGTCCGCCGGCAGCCAGCATAGTCGGAATACCGACGAGAAAGGAAAACTCCGTGGCAATCGGACGGCTCAGGCCCATCATCAGCATCAGCAGGATGGTTACTCCTGAACGGGACGCGCCAGGAAACACCGCGGCCACCAGCTGGCCGATACCCACAAGCACCGCGACCGACCAGGTAACCGAGCCCATCGGTCTCTTTCCGTGAAGCCATTTCTCAACGAGCAAAAATCCGATTCCGCCTAATAATATTGCCCAGGCAACCGGCCACAGTTCTTCCGGCAGCTTGAACCCAGCCTTGACTAACAGGAGACCGCCGACGCCGGTGATGACGAATGCGGTCAGAACCTTGAACGCATAATCCTGAGTAGGCTTCTGCCGCCACTGAAAGGCAAATTGATGCAGGCGCTCGGGAAAGAGCGGCAGAACAGCTATTACCGCGCCGCTCTGAATAACAATGTTGAAGAGGTCGCTCTGACGGGGCAGCCAGTGTTCAGCGATGAGCAAGTGGGCTGTCGATGAAATCGGCAGAAATTCGGTGATTCCCTCTATGATTCCGAGTATGATGATGGCAATCCATTCTGACATGAACTGCCTTAAACCCGAATAATGCATTTTTGTCAAGAAACAAAATAAGATGTGGAGTAAT
>JAPLJE010000775.1 GCA_026388755.1 Deltaproteobacteria bacterium
ATCCGTGATCTGAGAGGGACGACGTTTGACAAGCTTTTGAATCTTTATCGGGTGAGCTCTCTACCGGGGGCCGGCAAGATGGGGCTTCTTTTTTCGCTACTCAAGGCGGAGACCAGGATCGGCCACGACCGTTACGGCTTTGGTTGGTTTCTCACAGAGGGAATTCCCGCCGGGACATTCACGGGACAGCATATCGCTGAGGCGATGTTGGAGATCGCTGCACGGGCGGGTGGGATCCCGGATGGGGAAGGGATCGAGGTGTTCTGGAATGCAGACATCGCCTCGAGATGGAACGATTTTTTCGTTCCGCTGACAGGAAAGGCCATCGTTGGGATCAATCCGGGCGGCGACAGGGAGAATCGCCGCTGGGCACCGGACCGCTTTGCTTCCGTTGCTGAGGAGATCATCGGACGATTCAATGCCGCGGTTATTCTCCTGGGGGGGCCGGCGGAAGTCCATATCGCGTCTGATATCGCGGGCCGAATCCGTTCCGACGTGTTCAATCTAGCAGGTAAAACGTCGGTTGATGCCCTGCCCTATATCATCAGCCGGATGGATTTGCTGATCACCAACGACAGTGGTCCCATGCATATCGCCGCCGCGACGAAAACCCCCCTGGTCGCCCTGTTCGGTCCGGAGGATCCCAAACTCTTCGGCCCTTATACGGACCCGGAACGTTATCGGGTCATCCATAAGTATCTGCCCTACCTGCCCTGCGGCGACACAAGGTGCAAGCCCCTATCGTGCATGGAGCTGATCACCTCCGAAGAGGTGTCAGTTGCTTGTATAGAGCTGCTTCAAAATTTATCGTTGCAAGGACCAACCGTATGACAGAAAACAACCTGAATGAGGGATCAGCACTCCATTCGAGAGTTTATATCTTCGTCATTATTTTACTTTCCATAATTACGCGGATCTTCTTTTTATTGACACCTGCCGGCCGGTCGGGCGATGCCGATGAAGCCGTTTTCGGCATGATGGCCCAGGCGATCGTTCATCTGAAGGAATATCCCATCATTTTTTGGGAGGCCCATTATTCGGGAGCTCCTGTTGCCTACGTGGCGGCAATCATTTTTAAGCTGTTTGGGGATGGTTTTGTACAGCTCCATTTAGCGATGATGATAGTCGTGCTCCCGGGCTTTCTCATCTTCTATCATGTCTACCGTCGGCTCTTTGGTGGCCAAGTGGCCTTTGTCGCAGTCCTGTTTCTCATTTTTTGTCCCTATCTCGTTTTGCGATACACGACGGGGGTCGGGGGGGGATATGGGGAGTCTTTTCTCGGCACGGCGCTGATTATTCTGCTCAGCTGGAATATCAAGGATCAAACCTTGAATATCCCGGCCGGGGTTTCGTATTTTCTCTTGGGACTGACCAGCGGCTTTTTTGCCTATGTCCATTTCTATGTACTTCCTGCAATTCTGGTTTTTGCTGTTCCCGTGCTGTGGAGCGTAGGTGTGAATCGGGTAAAGCTCTTCTGGCGATTCTGTTTGGGAGGGTTTGTCGGGATCGCGCCCCTGATTATTTACAATTTCCTTAACAAAGGTGGAACGTTAACGCGTGCAGCAGCCTGGATATTATTGATTGGCCGGGACGATGTATCCGCGGCCCCGATGGATGTGGCCAGAAATATTCTTTTAAAGAAGGGTGCTTATTTAGCAGAATGGTTTTTTAACGCCCCCCTCATGTTTGGTCAATATGTCATGCCAAGCATATTCGGACATAAGATCCAAATAGTAGCAGGTTTTTTACTCATAATATTGTTTGTTGTTTATATCGTTTCTTCTTTTAAAGAAATAAACAAACGAGAATTAGTTGGTTCCTATCACCGACAGTTTGCACTTTATCTGCTGGTATTTATCCTTTTTCAATGGATGGCCAGCTTGCATGTAGTTCGTCACTTCATGCCGATTTTCTTTGTAATACCCATCGCCCTTTTTAGTGTTTTCAAAAAGTCCGCCAAGTTAATGCAGGTTTCTTCTGTCATTGTTTTGCTGCTTTGCACGTTTCAGGTAATCGGCTGGGTGCAGGCCTCCAGAGTCATCGGTTTTGATGCCCGTCCTGTGGTCAAGGTAATGGAAAATCAGGGCATCAGGGAATTCTATTCATCTTATTGGATTGGCTATCCGATTATGTTTCTGGCAGATGGTCGCCTGATCGGCTCCCCGATATTGTTGCCATATCATGAACCTTTTGGAGAGAGAAGGCCGCAATATACCGAGCAGGTTGTGCGATCAAGGAATGCAGCATTTATTTTTGGGGATGGTGAAGAAGCAGTAATGAATGACTTCCTTTCTTTTCTGAATCAACAGAATATTACATCGACACTTGCTAAGATCAATGGGGTAAGCATCTTTTATCATCTTTCGAAGCCAGTCGGTGTTTCCTTTAATAAAACAGGTTGGAGTAATTCTTTCTTCTTGAAATGAGGCCCAGTAATTCACTGCTGTCTCAAATTTATTCCCCAGCATTGATGGAGGGAGACGTTTCCTGTAACTGATGTGTGGCATCTGCGGAAAACTTGATTTCACAGGCTCACCGGTCGAAGAAGACTTGCTGCAAAGGATGACGGGTCTCCTGGCTCACCGGGGGCCTGATGATTCGGGTTTCTATCTGTCCAATCGGGACCGCGTCGGTTGCGGCCTCGGCCACCGGAGGCTGAGCATCATCGACCTGAGCGAGGCCGGTCGGCAGCCCATGTCCAATGAGGATCGGTCCATCTGGATGGTCTTCAACGGGGAGATCTATAATTTCGCTGTGCTGAGGGAGGCGTTGGAGAGCAAGAGCCACCGATTCGCCTCCCGGACCGACAGCGAAGTGATTGTCCATCTTTTCGAAGAGGAGGGGCCGGCCGGGATAGCCAGGCTCAACGGGATGTTCTCACTGGCCCTCTGGTCGGAAAGGACACAGACCCTGGTCCTGGCTCGCGATCCTGTCGGTATCCGCGATCCTGTCGGTATCAAACCCCTGGTCTATTTCTGGGATGGCAAGAGATTCCTGTTTGCCTCGGAAATCAAAGCCCTCCACGCCGATCCTGCCGTTCACAGGGAGATCGATCTGGAGGCCCTGGATCTTTATCTCAGCTTGAATTACATCCCCGCCCCCTGGACGATCTTCAAGAACATCCGCAAACTCCGCCCCGGACACCTCCTGACAGTTCAGGACGGCGTCCTTCGGGAGGAAAAGTACTGGGATATCAATCCACCGTACCCCGTCGACGGGCCGGATCTCCGTGATGTTGAAGGGATGAAGGCGACCCTCTTTAAAACTTTGGAGAACGCCGTCTGCGGACAGATGGTCGCCGACGTCCCGCTGGGGGCCTTCCTGAGCGGAGGGATCGATTCAAGCGTCATCGTGGGTCTGATGGCACGAAACGCCTCCCGGCCGGTGAAGACCTACGCCATCGGCTACAAGGACATGCCGATGTATGATGAGACCTCATACGCTCGCGAAGTGGCTGCTTTCCACCAGACGGACCACCATGAGATCATGCTGAGCTCGCGGGAGATCATCGACACGATCCCCGACGTCCTGGCTTCTCTGGATGAGCCGTTCGGCGACTCCTCCGCCGTGCCCACATTCGTCGTCGCCCGCGAGACCGCCCGTGATGTCACCGTGGCCCTCTCCGGCGACGGCGGCGACGAACTCTTCGCGGGCTACCGGATGTACAAAGGCGAGGCATGGTACCGCCGGTATCGTCTTATCCCCCGCCTCATCAGGACGGGGCTTCTGGAGCCGGTGTTTCTCTCCCTCCCTGATTCTCGGGATAATCCCACGGCAGAGAGGATCCGAAGGATCAAGAAATTCATTCGCGGGGCGAAGGAGACCTTGGCAGAGCGGGTCTTCGCCCTGAATGAGCTCTTCGGACCGGAGGGCAAGGAAGCCCTCCTGGCCGACAGCTACCGGTCGGAGAGTCATTCGGCGCCGGGATTGTTCGCTGCGGCCCTGGAATGCCTGCCGACCGATTCGATCAACCGGATGCTCTACGCTGATCTCAAGATCTCCCTGCCTGCCGACATGCTTTGGAAGGTGGATACGATGAGCATGCGCCACGCCCTGGAGGTTCGGGTCCCGCTCCTTGATCAGAAGGTCTGCGAGCTGGCCTTTAGGATAGGGGGGCAATGGAAGATCCGGCACGGGCGCAGCAAATACATTTTCATCGAAACCTTCAAGGAGATCCTGCCCCGGCGTCTGCACAACCGGCCCAAGTGGGGATTCGAGATGCCCGTCAGCCGGTGGCTCAAGACCGACCTTCATCATCTGGTCACAACCTATCTATCCCGCGATAGGATCGAACGGCAGGGGATCTTCCATTATCCCGCCATTGAAACCCTCGTCGCGGACCTGATGAACAGCAGGAGGGACACCGCCTGGCAGATCTGGAACCTGATCGCCTTTCAGGCCTGGTATGAAGCCACCATTCGATAAGATCAAGGTGACCCACATCATCACCCGGTTCGACAAGGGGGGATCGGCTGAGAACACCTTCCTGACCATCCGCGGTCTCGACAAAAATCGCTATGATGGCGTGCTTATCAAGGGGCCGTCCCCATCCGGAGATTCGGATGACCCGGAGGCCCGAGCGGCGCAGGCCAACATTGCCGCCTGCGAGGCTCATACTCGGGTGATCTCTATCCGCCATCTGGTGCGGGATCTCAACTCTCTCTCCGATCTCATCGCCTTTTTCGCACTGCTTCGGATCATCCGCTTGGAAAGGCCCCGGATCATCCATACCCACACCTCCAAGGCGGGCATCCTGGGAAGATGGGCGGCATGGTTCAGCCGCGTTCCCGTCATTGTCCACACCCCCCACGGCCATGTCTTCTGGGGGTATTTCGGTCCGCTGCAAGCCCGGCTGTTCATCCTCCTGGAGAGGTGGACAGCGAGTATCACAGATGCCATCGTCACCCTCACCCCCCAGGAGAAGAGGGATCACCTCAGGTTCCGCATCGCCCCGGAGAGAATTTTCAGCGTCATCCACAGCGGTGTCGACCTGGCACCCTTCCTCACCGGCCTGCCTCAGGCAGAGGCGCGATCCCTGCTCGGCATCCCGCAGGGGGAGACCGTCATCGGGACGGTGGGGCGCCTGACCGCGGTCAAGGGGCAGGAGGTGCTCATCCGGGCGGCGTGCGAACTCCTCCGCCGCGGGGAAAGGATTTTTATCGTCCTGCTGGGGGAGGGGGAGCTGCGGCGCGAGCTGGAGGCGTTGACCCTTCAGTTGGGTATTGCCGATAAGGTGCGCTTTCTGGGGTGGCGCACCGATGTGGCCCATGTCCTGGCCGCCTGTGACATCTTCTGTCTCCCCTCCCGCAACGAGGGGATGGGCAAGGCCCTTGTGGAAGCGATGG
This sequence comes from Deltaproteobacteria bacterium, assembly GCA_026388755.1. GTDB lineage: Bacteria > Desulfobacterota > Desulfobacteria > Desulfobacterales > Desulfatirhabdiaceae > RAAP-1. The sequence goes on from JAPLJE010000775.1 coordinate 5,346, forward strand.
CGACGGGGTTACCGGTTGTTGCCAGCGATATCGGGGGGATGAAGGACATCGTGCGCCCCGGCGAAAACGGGTTCATCGTACCCATCGGGGATGTTCAGGCCTTGGCCAAAGCGATCGCCCGGTTGTGTCATGATCCGGAAATGCGCCGCCGGATGGGAGAGGCCGGCCGGCGGATGGCGCCCCGTTACAGTTCAGAAGAAATGATAAAAATGATTGATCAGTTATATGGAAAATTGATAGACGAACATCACATTGTAAGACCGTTGCATAGCTCGCAATAATCGCAGTCTTGTCATTGGTTTCATTTATGCGCATCGGTGAAAGGGGTTCCATGAATACTCTCTGCAAACAGACAAATGCAGCCCTTTTCTTACAAAGCGCTCACATCATGATATTCCTTCTGTTACTTACGTTGCTTGTCGCGATGTCAGGCTTTTTTGTCCCACAGGCCATGGCCTACGAACAGGTGCCGGCCCTGATGGACCTTCGCACCACCTTCAGCGACGGCGCTTACGATCCTGAAACCCTCGTACAGATGGCCATCAACAAGGGCTTTAAAGTCATATTCCTCAACGATCACGACCGGGTGGTCATGGAATACGGCCTACCGCCCTTCCGCAATATCATCAAAAAAAAGGAGGAGCGGAACTCCATCAACAAGTCGGGAGCAGACGCTTATCTGCGGACCATCGCAGATATCCGGAAGAAATACCCGGATGTGATCCTTATCCCGGGTACGGAAAGCGCCCCTTTCTATTACTGGACGGGCAATCCGTTTGCCGGAAACCTGACTGCCAACGATCATGAACGGCGGATCCTGACGATGGGGCTGGAAAAGCCGGAAGACTTCGAAACCCTGCCCATTCTGCATAACGGTCTCTCCGGAACTCCTCTCCGGGCGATCCTGGCCTTCATCTTGTCTTTCCTCATCTCTATCTACTTCCTGTTCAATAAAGGCTGGTGGCGTATTTCCGGGACGGTACTCATTATGTTAAATGCGGGGTTTTTCATCAATACCGTTTTCGCCCGCCCCTCCGCCTTCAATGCATATAACGGCAAACAGGGTATGGCGCCCTATCAGAATTTTATTGATGACGTCGCTAAGAAGGGAGGCCTCACCTTCTGGAACTATCCGGAAACACGCTCGGGCGTGAGACGATTGGGTCCTATTCAGGTGAAAACCCTGCCCTACCCCGAGGTGCTTCTGGAGACGCGGAATTATACGGGCTTTGCCGCGATTTACGGGGATACAATAACACTCACGGAACCGGGAAATCTCTGGGACGTAACTTTACAGGAGTACTGTCAAGGATTCCGCGAACGTCCACCGTGGGGGATCGCCACGGCGGACTACCACGTGGAAGGCGGTTCCGGTCAGAAGCTGGGAGACTTTCAAACCATCCTTTGGCTCTCCGAAAAATCAATGCAATCCGTCCTGGCTGCCCTGAAGAATGGCAAGATGTATGCCTGTCAGGGAAAGTTTCCCAAGATTCCGAAACTCGATGAATTCTCAATCTCCGCCCCCAAACCGGATACGGCCCCCCGGATGATGTCCGGGGATGAATTCCTTCTCCAGCGCAACCCCCGTATTCGGATCACCGTCTCCGGCGGTGCCGGGAGAACGGAAGGAAAGGGCACGGTCCAGGTGCGGTTAATCCGCTCCGGGACCCTCATTCAAACCTTCAAGGGGATCTTGCCCCTGGCGATCGACTACACGGATCCCCTGGAGAAGCCGGGAGAGAAGGTATATTATCGAATGGATATGACGGGGTATGGGTCCATCGTCTCCAACCCGATCTTCGTGGAATTTGAAAAATGATCGTCGCTGTTCATCAGCCCCAATACCTCCCCTGGCTCGGATACTTTGACAAGATTGACCGCGCCGACGTCTTTGTTCTGCTCGACACTGTCCAATACAAGAAGAGTGAATGGCAGAACCGCAACAGGATCAAGACGGCTGACGGCAGGCAATGGTTGACCGTGCCGGTGACCTATAAATTCCCGCAACGGATCAATGAAGTGGTCATCAATAACCGGGATCGCTGGCAACATCAACATCGGCAGGCCATTCTGTCCAATTACAGGAAAGCGCCCTGCTGGGAGAGCCTTGTCCCCTTTTTAGAGGAGATCCTGACCCCGACATGGGAATATCTCGCCCCCTTGAACATCTTTGTTGTCAGGAGACTGGCGGTGATCCTGGGCATTGCCACCCCTCTGTATGTAGCCTCGGAGCTTCCGGTGTTTCCTGAAGATCCGGATGAGCGATTGATCGCCATCGTGAAGCACTTTGGAGCGGACACTTACCTGGCCGGCAGCGGAGGCCGAGATTATATGGATCTTGATCGGTATGCGCAAAGCGGTATAGAAGTGCTTTTCCAGGAGTATCATCATCCTGTATATGAACAGCAGTTTGGTGCTTTTGAACCGTTCATGTCGGTCTTGGATCTGCTTTTTAACCACGGACAGGAAAGTCTGAGAATTCTGAGGGGGAAGGGATGAAAATCTTAGCCATCGGTGCCCATCCGGACGATATCGAAGTCGGATGCTCCGGTACCTTGACAAAATACGCGAAGTCTGGCCACGAGATCCATCTGCTCGTTATGACGGAAGGTCACATGGGCGGCGAGCGATCGGTCAGAAAAAAGGAACAGATGAAGTCGGCGAAGATCCTCAACCCCCGGGAATTGATCTGGGGAGGATTCGAAGATACGCAACTTTCGCTCCACGTGAACAAGATGGTTCAAGACATCGAGTCCGTGTTGAAAAAAATCGCCCCCGACTTCATTTTTGTCCAGCATGAGGACGACACACACCAGGACCATGTCTCCCTGGCCAAGGCCACAATCTCGGCCACACGCTACGTCCGCAATGTTCTGTTCTACGAGGGACCAACGACTCAGAACTTTTCCCCTACTGTCTTTGTGGACATCAAAGAAACCATCGACAAGAAATTTGCCATGCTCCTGGCGCATCGTTCCCAGGTGCAGAAGACCAACATCGAGGGACTGTCCATTACGGACGTCGTCCGTTCTACCGCTGTCTTTCGCGGTATCCAGGGACGGGTGCAGTTTGCGGAGGCATTTGTCCCCCTGCGCCTGTTTATCAATGTATCGTAATTTTTTTTGCAAGCTGTGATGTTTATGCCGATTATTGCTCATTCCCGTCCCACTCTCGATCAGGAAGAAGTCAATGCCGTCAACGCCGTCTTGCAATCCGGACAGCTTGCGCAGGGGCAGGAAGTGCTGCATTTCGAGAAAGCCATGGCTTCAATGATCGGTGTCGATGGGGCCGTGGCGGTCAGTTCCGGTACCGCAGCGCTGCACCTGGCGCTGCTGGTCCTGGATATCGGTGAGGGTGATGAGGTCGCGATCCCCAGTTTTGTCTGCCCGGCCCTCCTCAATGCGATCCGATATGTTCGTGCCGTACCGGTTCTAGTCGATATCAACCCGCAATCCTTAAACATGGATGTACATGATCTCAGGAAGCGCCTGACAGGAAAGACGAAGGCCATCATCGTTCCCCACATGTTCGGTTTGCCGGCAGATATCCGGGAGATCGCCGCTCTGGGGATTCCCGTCATTGTGGATTGCGCCGGGAGTTTCGGTACATTGTCTGTTTTTTCCTTCTATGCCACCAAGGTCATCTGCACCGGTGAAGGGGGTATGATCACGGCCAACGATGTGCAGTTGCTGGATAGAATTAGAGATTGACGTGATTACGACGAAAAAGAGGACGGCCGCTTGCGCTTCAACTACAAGTTGACGGATATGCAGGCGGCCTTGGGACTGACACAGCTCCGAAAACTCCCGGTCCTGATCGCGCGCCGCCGGGCTATCGCCGGTCGATATGATGCGTTTCTCCAGCAGAACTGTTTGTCAATCCCCGTTTGTCCTGTGGATCGCGACCATATCTATTACCGCTACGTGATTCGGACGGAGCGTCTGTCCGGGATTTTATATGCCGGCCGGGGGGCTGGAATCGCCTATCGCCGACCGGTCTTCAAACCGCTTCATCATTACCTCGGCATGACCGGTTATCCCGAGAGTGATCGAGCCTTCCTCGAGACTCTTTCAATTCCCATTTACCCATCCCTGAGCAATTCAGAGGTGAAGTCCATTCTCCGACATCTGCGTCCAATCTGAAATGAGGTGATCGAAGTGTTTTATAGAAATAATGAGGGAAAAGTCTCTTTCCTCCGGATATTCCTGATGGTAGAGCTGATCATTTTCTGCCTGCTCCTTGTCCCCATTATCCGTGAAATCTTCTTCCAATACTTAGGCCGCTGGCTTTATATCTTCCTTTTTGCTTCCTCCACTGCTGCCTTGCTCACACCGATCATGATAGCCACCGCAACCCGGGCCGGCATCGTCGATACTCCCGGAGGCCGCAAGATCCACAACCGGGAGACCCCCCTGCTCGGCGGCGTGGTCATTATCATCTCCTTTATCTCCGCCCTTCTGGCCAATATGATCCTTGATGCCAGGGATATCGCCCTGCTCGGAGGAGGCACATTCGTGGCGATCGTCGGGATCATCGACGACTGGAAGGGTATACGGGCCCGCTACAAGCTCATCCTCCAGATCGCCGTCGTCATCCTCTTGATCCATTCCGGAATCATCCTTGATCTCTTCCCGACACAGACGACCTGGGGCTATCTCCTCAATGCCCTGCTTTCCATCCTCTGGATTGTTGGTTTGACCAATTCCATGAACTTCATCGACGGGATGGACGGCCTGGCCAC
>JAPLJE010000602.1:0-5716 GCA_026388755.1 Deltaproteobacteria bacterium
GTGTCATTCCCCAATCCGTTTTCCGCTGGATGGAGGAAGCCACAAGCCAAATGATGCCATAGAAGTTTATGTCAGGAAAGTCTTTTGCCCTCATCCACTGTACCCGTTGAGGGCAAAAGCGCTGGAGACCTTCCTATATTACCGGTCCGCAGTCAAGACCCCGTCAGCATATCCGGACATCCGAAAAATACCGATATTTTCCAACCAATGGACAAATCAGTTTGACATGAAATTGAGTCAATTATTGACAATCACAATTTGATTTCATATTAGTACTTAGTATCGTATCGATAGCCGTCACAAGTCTTTTATAGGTTCGAAATTGCGCGGATCAGCTATCTCTCGCGTCTAAGTGCTTTGCCTTATGGAATACCGTGCCTTATTGATATTTATTTAACACTTAAATATAGTTATCGCGTATGAATGAAAAAATTGATTTAACAAACCGGGATAAGATATTACGATTAATCGCAGCATCGATCGTCATTATGGAGCTGTTTATTTTCGCCTGTACCATTGTTTATCAGCTCAATGAAAAAAATCATATCGAAACGCCGATAACCGAGGAAATGGCCAGACTGTACATTGACCATCCGGAAAAACTCAAGGCAAATGAACGAATTGCCGTGAGTACGCGCAACAGCATGTATAACAATCAGCAGATTTATCTTCTGATCAGCGATGAGATTATTGTTAAGACATTCCCATGGAAAGGATGGATTCTCATTTCCATTGGCGCGCCAATTGGCATATTTTTTTTGGTGACGCTGATTACCAAAGCCTATTTTCAAGCCATTGAACCGGACTTCAAGAGCGATGACGAGAATGCCAGTCCGTGGATATTGGCTTTAAACCGATTGAGCAAGATCAATGTCATCTGGTTTATGCTCCTTCTGGTCTGTGCGCTGTTTTTGGTGTGGTATATCCCGGAAGTTGTTAAATTTGCGGGAAGTGTCACCACCGCATGGCTGGCCAAATTCTGGTGGATTCCTACCCTGCTGTTCGTCATCGTTTTCCTGACCGTCATCTGGTGGATTTATCTGCAATATAAGCTTAAAATCAATGTCATGCACATGGAAATGGAAAAATTCAAGCTGTTGCAATATGAGGAAAAAAAAGCATTGTTATTGCCGGATAATACTGTCAGACAAATTCAACTCACGGAATAATAAAAAACCCGACGATATCCCTACTTTAAAGGCCCTGAATCTGATTCATGAATAGGATACCGTCTACAAAAGCCGGTAAACGAATTCCTATGCTCAAAAAATTCGACAGCGATCAGTTATGGATCACCCTGATTCTGGGCTTGGTGATTCTATGCTTGGCTGTTTATCGGATGTGGATGCTGTAAAAAAAATGACGGTCACCCGCCGACGGTTTCTGCGATTTCATCGGCGATGCGCTTTGCGGCTTTCCGGGGATCTTTGGCGTTCCGAATGGGTCTGCCGATGACAAGATAGTCCGATCCGTTCAACACAGCCTGTGCCGGGGTGGTAATACGCTGCTGATCGTCCGCTGATACCCCGTCCCAGAGCGGACGGATTCCCGGGGTTACAGCGATAAATTCTCTGCCACACCGGTTTTTCACGGCAGATACTTCCTGGCCGGAGCAGACGATGCCGATGCATCCCGCAGCTTTGGCCATTTCCGCCCGTTTCATGACCAGGATGGAGATATTCTTTCCATATTCCGGGCAGAAGCCGGCCTCCGTAATATCCTGTCCGGAAACGCTGGTTAGGACCGTTACGCCCAGGATTCCGACCTTTCCATTCCCGCCTTCCACCGCAGCTTTCAGCATGGCCGGATTTTCGCTGCAATGAACCGTTGCAAAAGTCGCACCGAGTTCTGCGACCCCTGCCATAGCCCGGAAAACCGTCGCCGGAATATCGTGGAATTTCAGATCCAAAAACACGCCGGCAGTGCCCGAGTCCAGGATCCTGCGCACCAGATCCGGACCGGAGCGGACAAAAAGCTCCAGACCCACCTTGAACATGCCGACATGATTGGATAGCAATCGGACGAAATCCCTGGCCGCATCGACGGATGGCACATCGAGCGGGAAAATGATATAATCTTTAGCTGTTTTCATCAGTTCCTCGCCTTTATTGCCTACATCTGGTAATGGGATTCAATCCATTCCAGATACGCGCCGGTTTTGATGCGGTCAACCCAGTCCCGATGCTCCAGATACCAGTGAATGGTTTTTCGAATGCCGGTTTCAAAGGACTCTTCTGGCAGCCACCCCAGTTCTTTTTCAATTTTTCCGCAGTCAATGGCATAGCGAAGGTCATGTCCGGGTCTGTCCTTGACAAAGGTGATCAGTTCCCGTCTGGACCCGGCTGTCGGAACATCCTGATCCATGATGTCGCAGATCATCTCAACCACTGAAAGGTTGGCCATTTCGCATCGTCCGCCGATGTTGTAGGTTTCTCCGCGCCGCCCTTTTTGCATGATAAGCCAGACTGCCTGACAATGATCCCTGACAAACAACCAGTCCCTGATATTCTGGCCGTTTCCGTAAACCGGCAAGGGCTTTCCTTCCAGGGCGTTTAAAATCATCAGCGGAATCAGTTTTTCCGGGAAATGATACGGGCCATAGTTGTTGGAACAGTTGGAAAGTGTTATGGGCAGACCATAGGTGCGGCTGTAGGCCATGACCAGGTGATCGGATGCCGCTTTTGAAGCCGAATAGGGACTGCTGGGATCGTAAGCCGTGGTTTCAGTGAAATAGCCATCTCTGCCCAGGGAGCCATAGACTTCGTCTGTGCTGACATGGTGAAACAAAACCAAGCGATTCATGTTTTGTCTGGCAAGCTCCAAAAGCGTGAACGTCCCGTTGATATTGGTTTTGATAAAGGCATCGGGTTCGGCGATGGATCGGTCAACATGCGATTCGGCGGCAAAATGGCAGATGGTATCGATTTGAAAGGCGTCAAATACCTCGGACATGGCGATCCGGTCGCAGATATCGGCTTTCACAAAGGCATAACGATCTTTAAATCCGGTGTCGATGCCAGCAAGATTTTCCGGGTTTCCGGCATAGGTCAGGCGGTCCACGTTAATTACCCGGCCGCTAAAATCGGATTCGGAAAGCAGGTAGCGGATAAAATTAGATCCGATAAAACCACACCCGCCGGTCACCAGAATGTTTTTCATAATCCCCCTGGAAATTCCTGATAAATGGATATTTTGTATCAAATCTGTGAATATATCTATTGAACCCATTGACTTTAAAATGATATATTACTAGTTTAAAAAAAAAAAGTCCATAAATAAGGGGCAAAGACTTTTCATGAAACTCTCTGAAACCCAACAAATGCTGCTGCGCCGGCTTCCCGGCATCGACCGGATGCTGGAGCTGGCAAAAACCGACGCGTTTTTTCAGGATGTTCCCATCTCCGTGGTAACAAAATCTGCCCGTCAGGTGATCGAATCGCTTCGCACGGCCATTCTTGAAAACAGCGCTGAGATGAATGAACAGGGGCTGTCTGAAGCAGCAGTCGTTGAAAGAATCAGAGAATCGGTGACGCGGGCCATGTCTTTGAACCTTTTCAGAACCATCAATGCAACGGGCGTCGTGGTGCACACCAACCTGGGCAGATCCCTGCTGGCGGATGAGGCCATTGCCAATCTTCAGATTATTGCCGGAAGGTACTCGAACCTGGAATTTGATATCAATGCTGGAAAGCGCGGATCCCGTTACCGGGCCGTTGAAGATATTCTTTGCGAGATCACCGGGGCCGAGGCGGCCATGGCGGTCAACAACAATGCCGCTGCGGTGTTGCTGTGTCTCGATACGCTGGCCAAGGGAAAAGAAGTCGTGGTTTCCAGGGGGGAGCTGGTGGAAATCGGCGGATCCTTCCGCATTCCGGATGTGATGGCCAGAACCGGCGCCATACTTAAAGAAGTGGGAACCACCAATCGTACCCATTTAAAAGACTATGCCCAGGCCATTCAGGAATCAACGGGCCTGCTGCTGAAAGTGCATACCAGCAATTATCGGGTGACGGGGTTTACCGCATCGGTGTCGCTCAGCGACCTGGTCTCCCTGGGGAAAACCCGAGGCGTTGCGGTGATGGAAGATCTGGGAAGCGGCACCCTGGTGGATTTTTCGCGATTCGGGATGCAAAAAGAGCCCACGGTTCAGGAATCGGTTGCATCCGGCGCAGATGTGATTACTTTCAGCGGAGATAAGCTTCTGGGTGGCCCCCAGGCAGGGATCATTCTGGGGACAAGGGCCATCCTGGATAGCGTCAAGCAGAATCCCCTGACCCGGGCGCTTCGCATCGACAAGTTGACCCTCGCGGCTCTGGAAAGTACGCTTCGTCTGTACCGTGATCCGGAAAGAGCCAGACAAGCCATTCCGACATTGCGAATGCTGACAATGCCGATGAACGAGATTCAGCGCCGGGCAGACCAGCTATGCGCACTGCTGTCCGATATCGGTGATTTGCGGCTGTGCCTGGCTCAACATGCGTTGTCTTCGCGGGCAGGCGGCGGCTCTCTTCCCCTTCTGGACATTCCAACGGTTTGTGTGGGGATGCAGGTGACCGGAGTATCAACATCTGCTGTGGAATCGTTTTTGCGACATCACACTCCTCCCATCATTGGCAGAATTGAAGACGATGTCTTCCTGATGGACGTCCGAACCCTTCAGGACGATGAAATGCAGTGGATTCAAACGGCTGTTGCGGAGCTATTAATAAGGAACAAGTCATGAAGACAATGACTTTGAAAAAAACAGACATGACATCGGTGGTTTCACCCGGCACCTCACAAGTGTTTTTGTTTTCAAAAACCCTTCCGCCATCCGGAAAAGGTTCTGCAGTATCTCATTCGCTGGATTCGTCAGCTCCGTTATTTTCCGGGGAGATTCAGGAGGGTTTTTTAAATGCATTCCCCGATGTACTGGCTGCTCAGGCCTTTGTGGATGAGGCAATGCAGCGAATGGGGACCCTTGGATTCAGCGCCTTGATGATTCGGCCGGATTCCCGAATAAGTGCAGGAACCGGCGTTGCAGTCGATCCGTTTTTATTGAATTCCGGTTTCATTCTGGAAGAGTTGACCCAGCCCCTTCATGCCATCTGGGGGCTGATCAATTCCGATACCCTTGGGTGTATGATTCCGGAAACCGATCTGTCTGTTTGCCGAAATTTTGCGGCGAATATTCAGAATAAACTGTTGGAAATTCATAAAGAAACCGTTTCCATTGGGATTGCCGTTTATCCTTTGGCCGGTTTCAGCCGTCATGACGCGGTTTTGAATGCCTTGAAGGCATTGACCCATGCGGCGGTTGTGGGTCCCGGGAGTGTGGTTGTTCTGGATGCCGTCAGCCTGAACATCAGCGGAGACCAGCTTTATCAGGCCGGCAATCTGACGGGGGCCGTTGAAGAGTATCGGAAGGCTTTGCAGCTGGATCCTTCCAATGTCAATGTTCTTAACAGCTTGGGCGTTTGTTACGGCATGATGGAGATGCACGATGCGGCGGAAGCAGAATTTGATGCCGCGCTGCTGCTGAAGCCTGATGAAGTCATGGTCCTGTATAATCTGGGCGTGATCTGCCTGCTGACCGGCCGAAAAGAAATGGCGCTGGATTTTTTTATGAAAGCTGCGGTCATTGATGACGAAATATTTGAGCTGGCCCTTTTAACCGGTAAGCTTTATATCGAGGCCGGAAATCCGGAAAAAGCCAGATCATTTCTGGAAAAAGCGC
>JAPLJE010000602.1:5728-10563 GCA_026388755.1 Deltaproteobacteria bacterium
TCTATACCCGTGCGGTCAAGAACAATCCTAACGATGCAGAATCCTTTTCCCAGTTGGGGCAGCTTTACGATGCGATTGGAGAAAACCCGGAGATTGCACGGTTATTCTGTGAGCAGAGTGTGGCGATTGCTCCGGAAAATGAGGTTTACCGCGAAAGGCTTAACCGACTGATGTAAAAATGTCAGATGACAGACGGAAGATGGTTGGCCTCTGTCACTTTTCGAAAATATATAGATGAGGAGTTTATGTTATGCCTATTTATGAGTACCGTTGTGAGGAATGCAAAAAGGATTTTGAGTATCTGGTGTTTCGAAATCTGGAACCCGAAGCATGCCCGTCTTGCAGGAGTCCAAAAGTAATCCGGCTTATGTCTGCCTGCGGATTTGTCTGCAAGGGCGGTGGTGGTGAAACGGTCAGTTCGTCGGCTTCGGTCGGCTCTTCCTGCGGCGGATGCAGTGCTTCAAGCTGTGCCGGGTGTGGACACTGATGAAAATCAACTTGCGTATCGGAACCCGCGGCAGCAAGCTGGCCCTCTGGCAGGCCAACTGGGTGAAACAGGCCATTGAAGCGCAACATTCGCATCTGTCTGTTGAGATTCAGATCATCAAAACCAAGGGCGATAAAATTCTGGATGTGCCTTTGGCCAAGATCGGCGGCAAGGGGCTCTTTGTTAAGGAAATTGAAGAAGCGCTTCTGGAAGGCAACATTGATATTGCCGTCCACAGCATGAAGGACATGCCAGGAGATATACCGGCTGGCCTCTGTATCGGCGCGGTTCCGGAGCGGGAGATTCCTTTCGATGTATTGATCTCCGGCCAGGGGCTTTGCCTCAAAGACCTCAAATCCGGCGCCCGCATCGGCACCAGCAGTCTTCGCCGGTCTGCCCAGCTTTTTCATGTGCGGCCGGATCTGAATATCGTTCCACTACGCGGAAACCTGGATACCCGCTTGAAAAAACTGGATGGTCACGAACTGGATGGCATTATCCTGGCTGCGGCAGGTGTCAGACGGCTGGGCCTTGAAGACCGGATTACCGAGTATCTCGCTGAAGACCTTTTACTGCCTGCGGCCGGACAGGGAGCCTTGTGTATCGAAATTCGAGGTAATGACGCGACGACAGCAGCAGTCATTGCCGGTCTGGATCATTTCCCGACCCGGCGGGTGGTTCAGGGCGAGCGGGCATTCCTGCACCGGCTCCAGGGCGGATGTCAGGTTCCGATAGCCGCTTTTGGTAAAAACGACGGAACATCCATTTATCTGCGCGGACTTGTGGCATCATTGGATGGCAAAAACATTATCCGTGACGCGGTTTCTGGTCCCGAAGACCAAGCTGAATCCATGGGGATCGAGCTCGCCGAACGCCTCCTATCTAAAGGCGCGGATCGATTACTCAACGAACTTCTGTCGGCCATAATTGAATGAACACATACATTGCATTTTCATGCAAAAGATAAAGAGAATTTCATGAATCAATCAAGCGGCAAAGTGTATCTGATCGGCGCCGGTCCCGGAGATCCGGGCCTGATTACCGTCAAGGGCTTAAGTTGCATCCGGAATGCGGATGTGGTGGTATATGATTATCTGGCCGCGCCTTCGCTGCTGTCGGAGGCCTTGCCCCATGCCGAAATCATTTATGTGGGGAAAAAAGGCGGGGATCACACCCTGTCCCAGGATAAGATCAATCTGCTGATTGCTGAAAAAGCCAGGGAAGGTAAGACTGTTGCGCGGCTTAAAGGGGGCGATCCCTTTATCTTCGGAAGGGGAGGGGAAGAGGCCGAGGTCCTGGTCCGGGAAGGCGTTCCTTTTGAGATCGTTCCCGGAGTGACCTCTGCCATTGCAGCCCCTGCCTATGCGGGAATCCCATTGACCCACCGGGAGTTTACCTCCACCCTGGCGCTGGTGACCGGCCATGAAGATCCGGAAAAAAACGTATCCAGCATCAACTGGGCAAGTCTTGCGGCAGGGGTGGGAACCCTGGTATTTCTGATGGGAGTCAAAAACCTTCCCCAGATCGTTCATCAGCTTGTTCTTCACGGCAAGTCTTCGCAGACGCCGGTGGCGCTGGTGCAATGGGGAACGACAGCCAGGCAGCGCACGGTAACCGGAACCATGGAAACCATTGTTGAGCGTGTCACAGCAGCCAAATTGTCATCTCCAGCCATTATCGTGGTCGGAGAAGTGGTGACCCTGCGGGAGAAGCTGAAATGGTTCGTGTGACCCGGGCCAGGGACCAAGCCAGCGATCTGGTGAAATCCCTGACCGATCTGGGGGCCGACTGTCTGGAATTTCCAACCATACAGGTGGGGCCTCCGGACAGCTGGTCCGCACTGGATGCTGCGCTGGATTGTCTGTCTTCATACAACTGGGTGGTGTTTACCAGCGTGAATGGCGTCAAATTTTTCTTTGAAAGGCTTTTTGATAGAGGACTCGATGTGCGCGCTCTGGGCCATATCCGGACGGCGGCCATCGGCCCGGTTACCGCTCAGCATCTGAGGCGTTTTGGCCTTAAGAGCGATATTATTCCGGAAAGCTATCGCGCGGAATCCGTAGTGGATGCATTCAAGGCCGAATCCATAAAAGGAAATAAAATTCTTCTTCCCAGGGCTAAAGAGGCCCGGCCCGTATTGCCGGTTGAACTGTCGAAAATGGGAGCTGTTGTGGATGAAGTGACGGTTTACCGCACCCGTCAGGTTCATGGCCATGCCGATGCCCTTATTCAGCTTCTGGAAGACCGGCAAGTGGATCTGGTGACATTTACCAGCTCTTCCACCGTGAGTAATTTTATGGCGCTGCTGCCGTCCGGCAGGGCAGGGGACCTGCTTAAGGGTGTCACCCTTGCCAGTATCGGACCGATCACCACGGCCACGGCTGCGGAGCTTGGGCTTGAAATCAATATTACGGCGCAAACCTATACCATTCCCGGATTGTGTGAGGCCATCACTGAATTTTATGGCAGTTTGTCATGAAACTGATAGACTCCTGTAACCGAATATTGAATTATCTGCGTATTTCCATTACGGATCGCTGCAATCTCAAATGTCAGTACTGTTCTCCCCGCCATCTGATTCCTAAATTGTCACATGAAGAAATTTTAAGTTATGAGGAAATTCTCCACTTGGTCAGAATTGCCGTTCAACTCGGCATCAGCAAGGTCCGGATTACCGGCGGAGAGCCGCTGATTCGAAAAGGGGTCCATGAATTCATACAGGAGCTGCACCAGGTTGATGGGATTTGTGATATTTCTCTGACCACCAACGGCGTGCTATTGAAAGATAATGTGGATGCGCTCATTGCCGCAGGGCTTCACCGGATCAACATCAGTCTGGACACCCTGGACCCTGAAAAGTTCATGAAAATAACCGGAGTGGATGCTTTTGATCGGGTCTGGGAAGGCATACAAAAAGCGTATCAGGCAGGGCTCTCGCCAATCAAAATCAATACCGTAGCCCTTCGACACTTCAATGATTTTGAACTGGAAGATATTGCCCGGCTCTCCTTTGCCTATCCGTTTCATTTCCGGTTTATCGAATACATGCCCATCGGAATGTCTGAACAGGAGATGTCCGATAGCCTTTATACGCCTGAAATTAAGCAGAGACTCACTGATAGGATTGGTGAATTGATTCCAGTTGAACACCAGATCACCGATGGACCGGCAGAACGTTTCAGGTTTGAGGGTGCACCCGGCGAGGTCGGATTTATCAGCGCCATGAGCCATCACTTCTGTCATACCTGCAACCGACTCCGGCTGACGGCTAGCGGCCAGCTCCGTTCCTGCCTGCTGTCGGATCACCAGGAAGATCTCAAAACCCCTTTGCGCGGCGGTGCATCGGATGAAGCGTTGTCGGCCATTTTTTTAAACGCCGCCAAAATGAAAGGCGTTCAACACGGTCTGACTGCAGATATGCCGGTACGGGTTTCGGGCCAGATGTCATCCATCGGCGGATAGATGTTCATGAGCAGTCGATTCAAAAGAAACCCGCTGCATAATGCAGGATGAATCCACGTTAAGCGGGGTTACTTCTCCCGGCATTTTCCTTTTTCCAGACTGTCTTCGATAAGCGGGATGGGATTGTTTTCTCCATTTTCGATCGTGGGAATGGCTTTTGCGTTGCCGCCAAATTGAAGGTACTTCAGTTTTTCAATTTCCATGTTCATCTGCATGCCTTTTAGTTTCAACCGGTATTGTAAAAAAAACCAGAGGGCGATGATCAGAAATACAAGCACACAAACCATTACCGGAATCCACCATAATTTGACCAGCCACTCGGCGGTGATATTTCCGGCAAATCTGATAACTTCTGGAATATACCAAAAAACGAGGACCGCCCCGATCAAAATCAGCATGAACCACGTTATATTGATTTTATTTAAGGTGTTCAAGCCTTTAACCCACTTGTTTTCGATGTTTTCGTTTTCCTTCTCGTCGAGTTCAGCTACCTGACAGTATGCTTTGGCGACCAATACGATCAAAAACGCAAGGGTTACGGGTGCGCCGATGGAAATCAGAATCCAGCCCTTCCAGGGAAAGGCGCGGCGAACAATCTCATTCGTGATGAGCATATAGGCTTTTTGATCTGATGAATGCCGGTTAACTGCCAGTCTTTCATTGTCCTTCAGTTTTTCGGGATTGTCGATATAAACCCTTGCCATCTCTTCCGATATGGGGATTTCTGTACGGCTTTGCGTGTCCTGCTGGTAAAAAAATGTACAAATGGCGATGAGCAGTTCCAGGAGGCATACGCCGATGGTGATCAGCTTGAGGATTTCCTTGCGGTCGTTTTGTTTACTGTTTTCGATCATGGTGCTCACAGCGAATTACTTTCTTAATTTTC
>JAPLJE010000602.1:10585-13280 GCA_026388755.1 Deltaproteobacteria bacterium
AATCAGCACTGAGAGCAAGCGAATTTTTGTCATCGATCATGGGAGGAAAAAATAAAACCACGCCTGACATCCTCTTAGATATTGAGGAAATCGGGCATGGCGTGGGTTGCACAGAGAGAGGGATAAACCCGATTAGGCCGCTTTCTCTATTCTAACGGCGCAGACTTTGAATTCCGGAATCTTGGAGACCGGGTCAAGAGCACCATTGGTCAGTTTGTTAACTGCTGCTTCAAAAAAATGGAACGGCATGAAAACAACGCCTCGATCGGTCATTTCCGAGACCGAGACTTTCACTTTCAATCGGCCGCGTCTTGAAATAATATGAACGTAACTACCGTCTGAAATATTTATGATTTTCGCATCTTCCGCATTGATTTCGGCCAGCGGTTCCGGATAAAGACTGTTTAACGCGCTTCCCTTTCGGGTCATCGTTCCGGTATGATAATGCTGATGCACGCGACCGGTCGTTAACAATGTCGGATATTCCGCATCCGACAATTCAGCGGGAGCACGGTATTCAATAGCAAAAAACGTGCCTTTTCCCTTGGTGAAGGCTTTGGTGTGAAGGACTGGCGTGCCAGGATGGTCCGGAGCCGGACATGGCCAAACCAGGCCTGTATTTTCTATGCGGCTATATAAAATCCCCGCATAACTGGGCGTAAGTCTGTTAATTTCATCCATGACGGACGAGGCATCCGCATAATTCATGGGATAACCCATTCTTTCAGAAATGGATGAAATCACACGAGAATCATCCCAGACTTCTCCCGGTGGATCCAACGCCTTGCGCACCCGCAGCACTTTTCTTTCGGTGTTTGTAAATGTTCCTTCTTTTTCGGCAAAACACGTACTCGGCAGTACCACATCGGCAAGTTTTGCGGTTTCCGTTAAAAAAATATCCTGTACGACCATAAAATCTAGAGCAGCAAGGCATTTTTCAACATGATGCCCGTCGGCGTCGCTGAGAATCGGATTTTCGCCCATGATATAAAGGGCTTTTATCGATTTTCCGGCGGCAGGTATCATTTCCGTAACGGTCATCCCCACTTTGTCCGAAAGATGATCTGCATTCCATGCTTTGGCGAATTTATCCCGCGCCCCGATATCGATTACCGGCTGATATCCGGTAAAGACGTTGGGAAGGCCACCCATATCGCAGGCGCCCTGAACGTTGTTCTGGCCGCGTAGCGGATTGACGCCGCCGCCGTCAACTCCCACATATCCGCAGAGCATCGATAAGGCACCTAGGGATTTGACATTGTCGGTGCCGCTGATATGCTGGGTGATGCCCATGGCATAGAGAATCGAGCCCGGTCCTTCTGTTGCGAAAAGTCGTGCAGCCGCAATAATATCCTGGGCCGGAACCCCCGTAATACCGGAGACATACTCAGGCGTATACTTGGCCACGCAGGCCTTTAAGTCCTCAAAACCCGTGGTGCGCTCGTCGATATAGGTCTTGGCCTGAAGGTTTTCTTTTATGATGACATGCATCAGGCCATTGATCAACGCCACATCCGTACCGAGTTTGTGACGCAGCCACATATGGGAGATGCCCACCAGTTTTATTTTTCTTGGATCAATAACAATCAGCTTCGCGCCATGCTTCTGGACGGCTTCATAGATATAATTGGCAATAATGGGATGATTGGATGTGGTATTCGTACCAATTATCAAAATGACTTTGGACTTCAGCACATCCTGCATTGGATTGGTCATCGCTCCGCTTCCAAACGTGGCGGCAAGACCTGCCACCGTCGAGGAATGTCAGAGGCGGGCGCAGTGATCCACATTGTTGGTGCCGATCGCAGCACGCATAAACTTCTGAAACAGATAATTATCTTCGTTGGTGCAGCGGGCCGAACTCAACCCGCCAATAGCATCCGGTCCGTTTTCAGTTTTGATTTGTGTGAATTTTTTCGCCACCAAGTCCAGGGCTTCGTCCCAGCTGGCCTCTTCAAATTTGCCGTCTTTTTTGATAAGTGGTTTTTTTAGACGCTGGTCGCTGGCGATAAACTCATAACCAAAACGGCCTTTAACGCAAAGACTGCCCTGGTTTACGCCGGGATCATTTCTTCCGGTAACGCTCACAACCTGATTGTCAAGGACATTCAGGTTGATCTGGCATCCGCATCCGCAATAAGAGCAGGTGGTCGGAACTTTTTTAACTAAAAACGATCTTCCCTTGATGCGGCTGACATTTTCCGTGAGGGCACCTGTCGGGCAAACCTGTAAACATTCGCCGCAGGACACGCAAGTTTCCGTATTGACGGAAAGCTGGCGAAAACCGTCCGGAGTGGTTTGCATTTCCAGTGCACCGATGCCTTTAATTTCCTTACAGGCCGTTTCGCACCTCAGGCACGATATACAGCGCTGCGGCCAGTATTTGATTAAAGTTGTCGCATAAACCAGATTGTTAGACTTCTTGGGAGCCCGGCATTCCACATCCTTGATACCATACTCAAATACCAGGTCCTGAAGTGTGCACTCTCCGGATTTATCACAGACCGGACAATCCAGGGGATGATTCACCAGCAGCAATTTAAGCGATTCCTGTCGAAGGCGGAAGAGCCGATCGGAATGGGTGTTAACAATCATGCCATCGGCTGCAGGCGTTGAGCAGGCAGACATGGGATCGGCATTCCCATCGATTTCAACAATACAGAGCCCGCAGGACCCGATGGGATTCATTCTTTCA
>JAPLJE010000550.1 GCA_026388755.1 Deltaproteobacteria bacterium
CTGCGCAGGGTAGCCGAGATATATGACCTATCCAATCGCACCTACGCCGAGGAATTCGCAGTCAATTTCAAGTCGACGTTTGAACGCCTGGGCGGAGAGATTGTTTCCACGGATACCTTTACCGCGGGACCTGATGTCAGCTTCAAGAGTCTGGCTGAAGTGGTCCTCCGGACGAAACCGGACGGACTGTTGATTGCGGCGGGTGCGGTAGACACGGCAATGATCTGCCAGCACGTCCGCATGGCGGGGTCGAAGATACCCATCCTTATGAGCGGCTGGGCACAGACGTCCGATTTGCTCCGTCATGGGGGGCCTGCCGTCGAGGGGGTAATCGGCACCATGTATCGGGATCTCGACAGCATTGCCAATCCCTTTGCGGCATTCAAGGATAAATTCCAGACCCGTTTCGGTACGGATGGGCCGACATTCGCCGCCTTGTTTGGCTATGAAGCCGTCATGGTCCTGAAAGATGCGCTTTTCCTGAACCCCGATCCGCGGCAACTGAAGGAGACAATCCTGAAACAAAAGACCTTCCAGGGACTCGATGGGGCCTTCGAAATCGACTCCTTTGGAGATGCCAGGCGAAACGCCTACATCGTTACTGTATCCAATAACCGGTTCAAGGTACTGGGTCCATGAAAAGACTCATTTACAGCCTCAAGTCCATTCTCCTGTTCTCATTCGCCCTTGTCGGAGGGTTGCCCATTCTGGTGATGGGGTTCGTTGTCGTACGACACATCAGCGCGGATATCGCCCAGGAAGTCCGTGAGAAAAACCTGCTTATTGCCCAATCCCTCTCCTCTGAAGTCCATCTCTTTCTCCAAAGATCTTTTTCCTTCCTTAAACAGGTCGATGAGATCGTCATCGAAAAGCGCTACATCCAGGAAGATGACATCACCGCCTATCTGGGCAGCAGTTTGAAAACCAACGGAAACTTCGAATCCGTTGAGATCCTGGACGCGGTAGGAATCGTACGCTACATGGCGCCTTCTGACCCCGATGTGATCGGCATCAACCGTTCGGGCCAGGAATATTTCTCTCATGTCAGGCAGCAACATCAGCCTTATTGGTCAAAGACATTCATCTCTCTTTCGACCGGGAAACCGACGGTCACCCTGGCCATTCCCGTAAAGGGAGGCATGATCGTCGGATATCTCGACCTGGCATCGCTCAATGCCGTCACCGACAAAATCAGTGCGGGCAGGCAGGGACAGGCCCTGATGCTGGACCAGGAAGGCACCGTAATTGCCCATCCCGACCGCCAAAAGATCTATGAAAGACAAAACCTGAGCAACCTGAAGTTGAGGGAACAGGAAAAGCTACTCCCGGAAGAGAGTATTTCATACCGGGAAAATGACCGGGATTATCTGGCAAGCCTGTCCCGTGTGCCCGATACACAATGGATGGTGATCGTTACGGTGCCCGCCGATGAGACCTTCAAGCCTGTCGCCCGAGTTCGGGCTCTCTTTGGAACGGGGGCAGTCATCGTTGTTTTTGGGGTGGTAACCATCGTTTTTCTCAGTTTGCGAAAAGCCGCCTATCCCCTTTCGCAGCTCGTCCGTGACACCCGACGAATTGCCGAAGGAGACTTCATCATTGAGCAGAGGCCTTCCAGTTACAAGGAGATCGATGACCTTGTGGCCCATTTCCGCCACATGGCCGGCGAGCTTCGGAGCCGGGAGGACGCGTTGCTGGAAAACAATGAATTACTCACGCTGTTTGTGCGCCACTCACCAGTTTACTGCTATATCAAAGATGTGAATTCCACACGGAGCATTGTGATGCAGGCCAGCGACAATTTTCAGCAGATGATCGGTATTCCGGGTTACGAAATGATCGGCAAGACAATGGAGGAGCTGTATCCACCCGAATTTGCTGCAAAGATAACAGCAGACGACTGGACCGTTGTCTCCGAGGGTAATGTACTGAGCCTGGACGAGGAATTGAATGGCCGAAGCTACACCACCATCAAGTTCCCCATCATCCAGGGAAGTAAAACCTTATTGGCCGGTTACACCATCGACATCACCGAGCGCAAAC
>JAPLJE010000333.1:0-8743 GCA_026388755.1 Deltaproteobacteria bacterium
GGCCGAAGAAAAAGCACGACTAGAAGCAGAAAAAGCCGCCAAGGCTAAAGCCGAAGCAGAAGCCAAAGCCGCAGAAGAAGCTCGCAAAAAAGCTGAAGCGGAAGCCAAAGCCAAAGCAGAGGCAGATGCCAAGGCCGCAGAAGAAGCCCGTAAAAAAGCTGAAGCAGAAGCCAAAGTCAAAGCTGAGGCTGAAGAAAAAGCACGAATAGAAGCAGAAAAAGCCGCAAAAGCCAAGGCAGAAACAGAAGCAAAAGCCAAAGCCGATGCAGAAGCCAGGGTCAAGGCAGAGGCCGAATCCAAAGCCAAAGCCGATGCCGCAGCAGCAGTTGCCAAGCGCGATGCCGAGGAAGACGCTATCCGTCAGCAGAGAGCCAAAGAGCGTGAAGCCCGCATGGCCGAGCATCAGGCTGCAACGGGAGAGGCCGTTTCTTTGACGCCGGCTGCCGTTCAAAAGACGGCCGTTGAAAAAATTCTTGAACAGCTGAATCGCATCCATCGCAGAGTTTGATAACAATAATTTCGTTCGGCAATTTTTCCATGATGCCAGGATTGCCGGAATACCCTATAATGATGAGGAGAACCTCAAAATGGCAGAATTAAAAAAAGTAGTGGAAGCCAAAGAAGCCAAAGAAGTCAAAGAAGCCAAAGTGCCCAAACTGGCCGATCCGGTTGGCGCATCCATTGATATCGCCACCCAGGAAATGATCCGCCGTGCCCAGGAACTGGGCGTTGAAACGGTTTTTGACCGGGCTGTATCCATGAAGCCTTGTAACATCGGTATTCAGGGAACCTGCTGCAAAAACTGCGCAATGGGCCCCTGCCGTCTGCCCCTGACCAAGTCCGACGGAGACGGACCGGATGAACGCAAAGGCCTTTGCGGCGCAACCGCCAATACCATTGCCGCCCGTAACTTTGCCCGTATGGTGGCTGCCGGCGCATCGGCCCACTCGGACCATGGCCGCGGTGTCGCGGAAGTATTCATGTCCGTTGCCAAAAAAGAAACCAACGACTACAAAATCAAGGATCCGCAGAAACTCATCGCCATTGCCCCAAATTTTGACGTTGCCACAACCGTGGAAGTTGACGGCAAAACCATTGACCGCGATCTGAACGAAATCGCCCTGGAAGTGGCTGAAAAAGCCCTGAACGAATGGGGTAAATCATCCGGCGAGCTGCGATATCTGAAAAGGGCTCCCGCGCCCCTGTATGAAAGGTGGAAAAAGCTTGGCGTTCTGCCCAGAAACATCGACCGGGAAACCGTTGAAATCATGCACCGCACCCATATGGGCGTGGATCAGGATTACAAGAACCTGGTCAAGCAGTGCACTCGCTGCTCCCTTGCGGACGGCTGGGGCGGGTCCATGATCGCCACCGACCTTCAGGATGTCATGTTTGGAACCCCGTTTCCGCTTCAGTCAGAGGCCAATCTGGGGATCATGAAGGAAGATCATGTCAACATCATCATTCACGGCCATGAACCCATTCTGTCCGAAATGATCGTTGCCGCATCCCAGTCCAAGGAAATGATCGACTACGCCAAAACAAAAGGCGCCAAAGGCATCCAGCTCGGCGGCATCTGCTGTACGGGAAATGAGATTCTTCAGCGTCACGGCGTTCCGCCCGCAGGCACCTTTCTGCAGCAGGAGCTGGCCATTATTACCGGGGCCTGCGACGCCATGGTCGTGGATGTCCAGTGCGTTTTTCAGAACTTGGCCAATGTCGCCAAATGCTTTCACACCAAACTTATCACCACCCACCCCATCGCCAAGATGGAACAGGAAAATGTCATCCACATCGAGTTCGACGAACACCACGCCATGGATGACGCCAAACGCATCGTATCGATGGCCATCGACAATTTCACCAATCGCCGGGTCGAAGTCATGATTCCCCGCCACAAAGCCACCCAGATTGCAGGCTTTAGTGTGGAGTCCATCAAATATCATCTCGGCGGAACTTTCCGCGGCGATTATTACACCTTAAACGACAACATCATCAACGGCAGGATCCGCGGCATTGCGGGAGTGGTCGGCTGCAACAACGCCAGAACCCGCCATAACGAAGCCCATATCGCCATTGTCAAGGAACTGATCAAAAATGACGTCATCGTTCTGACCACGGGCTGCAACGGCATTGCCTGCGCCATGGAAGGGCTTCTGTCTCCGGAAACCGCAGCGGTATTCTGTGGACCGGGTCTTGCCGAAGTCTGCGAAACCGTCGGTATTCCACCAGTTCTGCACCTTGGTTCCTGTGTGGATAACAGCCGGATTCTTCTGGCCGCCACCGAAGTCGTCAAAGCCGGAGGTCTGGGCAAGGACATCTGCGATCTGCCCGCTGCCGGAAGCGCGCCCGAATGGATGAGTGAAAAAGCCATCAGCATCGGTCAGTATTTTGTCGCATCCGGTGTCTATACGGTGTTTGGTCTTCATCTGCCGATGAGCGGCGCGCCGGTTTTCCAGGACTACATGTTCAATGAACTGGAAAAGATTTACGGCGGTATGTGGGACTGCGAAGCCGATCCCATCAAACATGCCCATAAGATGATTGCGCACATCGACAAGAAGCGCAAAGCCCTTGGCATCGACAAAGCCAGGGAGCGGGTGCTTATGGATATGGCCGACCGTCAGAAGCTGGAAACCGCGTAATCATGGGACATCAGGGGAAAGCGCTTCTTTAAGGATTTTTCCTCGCCACTTTTTAGTTTAATCTAAGTCCTCAACGAAGGAGGAATTTTATGTCAAGACTAGTTGCATTTGCGGCCATTCAGGGCGGCTATAATATTGTCTCGAAAGTCGAAGGTAAATACAAAAAGGCTCTGGCAACCTATAATGCCGACACCAAAGTCGGATTTCCCAACACGGCCTATTATCTGCCGGTCATTTACTCCCTTCTGGGCATGAAGGTCGAAACCCTGGAAGACATGAAAAAACCGCTGGATTTTGCCCGCGGTCTACTGCCCCCGCATGTCAAGGGCTCACACCACCTGCCCTATCTGGGGCCATTGCTGGATGCCGGCATGGCCGCGCTGCTGGCATTTGAAATCGAAGAGGCCCTTCGGTATCTGACGGATCCGGGGTTTTACTTCCATTCGGAAGACATCGATGAGGCCAGCGGCAAGATCTGGCTGGGAGCCGCCGATGACACGGTGTTCAGAAAACGCGGCGTGGAGTTTGTGGATGGTTCCGCACCCGGCTTTGCAGCCATCGTGGGCGCAGCCCCCAGCCCCGAAATCGCCAAGATGATCGTTGAAGAATATCAGAAACGAAGCCTCTATATTTTCCTTGCCGCCAACCAGAATGGCACCACCGTTGCCGAGCAGTTGATTGAAGCCGGTGTTCAGATCGGCTGGAATACCCGTATCGTTCCCTTCGGTCCGGACATTTCATCCGCCATTTTCGCCCTTGGCTTTGCCAACCGCGCTGCCATGGCCTTTGGCGGGATCAAACCCGGCGACTACAAAACCATGCTGCTCTACAACAAAAACCGTATCTTCGCCTTTGTCAACGCCCTTGGCGATGTGAATGCGGAGTGGGCCGCCGCGGCTGCCGGTTGCGTCAACTGGGGTTTCCCGACCCTGGCCGACACCGATATTCCGGAAATTCTGCCGACCGGTATCTGTACGTACGAGCATGTCGTGGCCAATGTCAAACATGATGAAATGGTTCAGAAATCCGTAGAAGTCCGGGGTCTGAAGGTTACCGTTTCCAAGATCGACATCCCTTGCGCATTCGGCCCGGCATACGAGGGCGAGCGCGTCAGAGGCGCGGATCTTTACTGTCAGTGCGGCGGTGGCAAAACCCAGTGCACCGAGCTGGTCAAAATGGCGGAAATGGGTGAAATCGAAGATGGAAAAGTCATTGTTGACGGACCGGATCTGAAGGA
Source organism: Deltaproteobacteria bacterium (assembly GCA_026388755.1). Taxonomy (GTDB): domain Bacteria; phylum Desulfobacterota; class Desulfobacteria; order Desulfobacterales; family Desulfatirhabdiaceae; genus RAAP-1. The sequence continues at coordinate 3,883 of JAPLJE010000333.1, forward strand.
CGTGAAAGAAGGCGGTACCTTCTCTCTGGCTATTTATGTTCAGGTAGCGGGCCGGGAATTCCAGACCGATTTCGAACCCATTCTGGAACGTCAGATTCACCATCTCATCAACTATATCCAAGGCATCATGCACATCGGACAGCGGGACATTTCCTGGGTCCGGGTCAGCAAGGCCGCCGTGGATAAAGGTTTCACCCTGAAAGACATCGGGGTTGTGCTGCATGCCAAGTTACACCAGGATTTCGGAAAGATTCTGGACAAGATTCAGGTCACACTTTTCACCAAGAAGGATGATGTGGACAAGCTCACCGCCCGTGCCCGCGCCGAATACAAGATGCGGGATGAACGCGTCGAGAAGATGACCGATGAAGCCGAGGCAATTTTCTACTCCTGTACGCTCTGCCAGTCTTTTGCCCCCAACCATGTCTGCACCGTCAGTCCTGAGCGAACCGGTCTTTGCGGCGCATACAACTGGATGGACTGCAAGGCATCTTACGAAATCAATCCCACGGGTCCCAACCAGCCCATTGAAAAAGGGGAATGCCTGGATCCCGTACTGGGACAGTTCAAGGGCGTGAACGAATTCATCCTGAAAGCCTCTCGCGGTGCCGTGACGCATTATAATTTTTACTCCATGGTCATCGATCCCATGACCACCTGCGGATGCTGCGAATGTATTGCCGCTACGCTTCCCAGCTGCAACGGCGTCATGACCGTCGGACGCGACTATGCCGGCGAGACGCCCTGCGGTATGAAGTTCACCACCCTGGCCGGCGTCATGGGTGGCGGGGCCGAGCTGAAAGAAAGAATCGTCAAACGCGGAGAAGAGATGGGGATTCCCAATTTCTACGATATGATCGCCGACGAAACCGTGGGCATCACCGAAGAAGAAATTCTGCCCTTTCTCCAGGAAAAAGGCCATCCGGCCCTGTCCATGCCGTCGATCATCGGCGGTTGATGGGTTCCGGATTCATGGACTGACTGCTAATTAGCTGAAGGCTGACTATGTCTTGACAGCCTTCGGTCACCGGCTTTCGGTCTTTAAGCCTGCTTTTTTGTATGGTGGTTTCAAGCGCCAACAACATTTCCAGGAACACAAATGACCGTTTGTGTTCCTGGTGAATACAAATAAGGAGATAACAATGGCATTAACCGGTATTCAGATTTTTAAACTTCTGCCGAAAACCAACTGCAAGGAATGCGGGGTTCCCACCTGTCTGGCATTTGCCATGAACCTGGCATCGAGCAAGGCGGAACTGGATAGCTGTCCCTATGTATCCGAAGAAGCCAGAGAGAAACTGGCTGAAGCCTCTGCCCCACCCATTCGTCCGGTAGCCATCGGAAAAGGGGTTCGGGCAATGACTTCCGGCGGAGAAACCGTTCTTTACCGCCACGAGAAAACTTTTTTCAACAAAACCGGCTTGGCGGCAATGGTCGAATCCAGCATTCCAGTTGCCGATCTAAAGGCCAAGCTGATAATATGGAATGCTTTTCAGTTCGAACGTGTCGGCCTGAATCTTCGTCCCGAGCTGGTCGCATTAAAAGATGTCAATGGCGACAAAGCTGCTTTTGCCGAAAAGGCCAAACTGATTGCCGAAACATCGGAATTCAACCTGGTCCTGATGACCGACAACGTTGATGTTATGAAGGCCGGTATTGAAGTCAGTAAATTCAAAAAACCCCTGATGTATGCGGCAACCGCTGCCAACGCCGATGCATTCGGCGCACTGGCCAAGGAAAACAATCTGCCGCTTGCGGTTAAAGCGGATTCCGTTGAAGCGCTTATCCCGCTGACCACCAAGCTGACCGGAATGGGACTGAAGGATCTGGTCATCGATTCCGGTTCCAGAGAGATGAAAAAGGCTCTGGAAGATCAGGTGGTGATTCGTCGGGCTGCCTTGAAACAGGGCAACCGCGCGCTGGGATTTCCGACCATCGCTTTCCCCTGCGAAATGGCTTCCAATCTGGATATGGAAACCCTGATCGCTGGTATGCTGATCGCAAAATATGCCGCGATCGTGGTGCTGTCCGATTTCAAGGGTGAATCCGTATTCCCGCTGCTCCTGGAACGGCTCAATATCTTTACCGATCCGCAGCGGCCCATGACCGTTACCGAAGGGATTTATGAAATCGGCAACCCGAACGAGAACTCGCCGGTTCTGGTGACCACCAACTTTGCCCTCACCTATTTTATCGTATCCGGTGAGATTGAAGGCAGCAGGGTTCCGTCATGGCTTCTGATCAAGGATTCCGAAGGTCTGTCGGTCATGACGGCCTGGGCCGCCGGCAAGTTCTCCGGAGATGACGTGGGCATGTTTGTCAAGAAATGCGGCATCGTCGACAAGGTCAAACACAAGGAGCTGATTATTCCGGGTTATGCAGCGGCGATTGCCGGAGATGTGGAAGAAGAACTCACGGGTTGGACCATTACGGTCGGCCCCAGAGAAGCGGCCCACATTCCGGCATTTTTAAAAGCCAGATGATTTATTTTTATGGAATTATGAATTTCTAATTCATAATTCCATAATTCAATAGAGGAGGTTGTATGTATCTAATTGGCGAAAGCTTGAATGTAATCAATACGAAAATTGGCCGGGCGTATAAAGAACGGGACCCCAAACCCATTCAGGAAGAAGCCCTGTTTCAAAGGTCAAAGGGAATGGATTTTATTGACATCAATCTGGGGCCGGCCAAAAAAGACGGGCCGGATCTGATGCCCTGGGTGGTTAAGGTGGTTCAGGAAGTCGTGGATGATATTCCATTGGTCCTGGATACCTCCAACATCGACGCCATTGAAGCGGCACTGAAGGTCTGCAAACTTCCCCCGATAATCAACTCCATCATGTGCCGTCCAGCGCGATATGAGCGGATGATACCGATCGCCGCCCAGTCCAAGGCGGATTTTATCGCCCTGATGTGGGGCCCGGAAGGCTTGCCCCGGGATGAAAACGAACGGGCCGCGCTTTGCGTGGAACTGGTCTATGCAGCCAATGAAGCCGGTATTCCCAATGAAAAGATCTGGATTGACGGAATTGTCACACCGGTCAACATTCAGCAGCCGCAGGCCATCAGCCTGATGAATTTTCAGGCCATGATTCAGGATATTGCCCCGGGCGCCAAAAGCACCTGCGGTCTGTCCAATATTTCCAATGGCCCGCCGACACATCTGCGGCCCATTTTGAATCAGACCTACATGGTCATGCTCCAGAAATACGGCATGTATTCGGTCATCTCCGATCCGCTGGACTTCCAGCTTACAGCCATTGCCAAGGGAAAACGTCAGGATATCGTGGATCTTATTTATGGCATCATGGACGGCAATCAGCCGAACATGGCCGGACTTTCCAAGGAAATGCAGGATTACGCCAAAACCACCAATGTCATTCTGGGCAATGTCCTGTACTCTGACTCCTGGCTCGAAGTGTAGGATTTTATCATATCAGCAATACTTTCAAAGCCCCGGAACAGCGGGGCTTTGTAGTTTAAAAGGGATCTTTATGCCCCGCATTGATGATTATCATAACGCTGTAAAAATTGCGATTGAGGCGCTTGACAAGGAATCTCCGAAAGACATTCTCAGTCGGTCCGGATTTGAAGCCGACGCAGCAGGGATACTTGTTCCTTTCCTGAACCGGGTCTATCGCATTGGTATTCCCGGCTTCGCCTTCAGCGATACCGCCTTGGAGCCCAAGGATGTTCCCATTCAGGAGCAAGTCCTGATTCTCCATTATTTTCAGGCCGGCGGCCTCCAGTTCACCACCGGCAATTGGATTGCTTACCGTGAAATCCAGGGCGCATCTTTTTATTTCAGCGCCTTTGTCAAGCGCGCTATCGATCCCCTGAAAAAAACCTTTGGATCGAACATTCAAGGACTTATCAATGCTGCCGAAAAGCTCAGCGGGCAGGCCATCCCCGCTGGGGACGCCGGGTTTGAATTCCGGCCCCTTCCCCGGATTCCGATTCAGCTCATCCTCTGGGAAGGTGATACGGAATTTCCGCCTGAGGCCAACATCCTCTTTGACGAGACTATCGGCGATATCCTCTCCCCCGAAGATGTTGCATGGCTGGCAGGCATGCTGGTGTATAGGTTGATGGCGCTCAGCCGATAGAATGCGTATTTCGTCTACTTGCCTTTCCGTTCAGACAAAAGGATAACACTGACCAGAGGTTTTTATGAGACAAATATCTTTCATATTATGTGCGATTTACGGGTTCCTGGTTCCTTTTACCAGCTTCTGTGAAGACAAGCCGATCGTCAGCAGCGCCACGCAGCAATGCCTGGACTGTCACGGCTCATTTCATTCCGGAATCGTGGAAGACTGGAAAAAAAGCCGTCATGCGATGATAACGCCGGAAAAAGCCATTGCTGTAGCGGCTCTTGGCCGAAAGGTCTCCAGTATTTCGGTTCCGGACACCATGAAATCCGTGGTGGTGGGCTGCGCGGAATGTCACACCCAGAGACCCAAGTCTCACGCTGACACGTTTTCACACAATGGATTCGATGTGCACGTGGTGGTCAGCCCCGAGGACTGCGCCGCCTGCCACAGCCAGGAGCGGGATCAGTATGGCGGAAACATCATGTCTCATGCCTGGAAAAATCTGGCGGAAAACAAGATATACCAGGATCTGAAGCAGAGCATTATCGGAAATCCCGTCCACAAATCCGGCAAGCTTACCTTTGATCCCCCGGATGCCCTTACGAATGCTGAAACCTGTTTTTACTGCCATGGCACCCGATTAATCGTTACGGGTTTTGAGAAGCGCGACACCGATGCCGGCGAACTGGAGTTTCCCGTCATCGACGGTTGGCCCAATCAGGGGGTCGGCCGCATCAACTTGGATGTAAGCAAGGGAGCCTGCA
>JAPLJE010000333.1:8798-18044 GCA_026388755.1 Deltaproteobacteria bacterium
TCTACGAAGTCAGCAAACACGGCAATATCGCAGCCTCCAAACAATCTTCCTGGGATTTCCAGGCCGTACCCTGGACCGTTGGTAGGGATTTCACGGCCCCGACCTGCGCAACCTGTCACATCAGCTTGCTGGTTAATTCAGACGGTGAAGTGGTTGTCCAGAGAACGCACCAGATGAATGACCGGCTGTCGACCCGGATTTTTGGTCTCATCTACGCGCACAGGCAGCCGAAAAATCCCGACACCACGTTGATTCGAAACAGCGCCGGACTTCAATTGCCGACCGATTTTGACGGTGCTCCAGCCTCTCAATACCTGATAGACGATGCGGAATTTGCCAAACGCCAAAAGACCCTGCAGGCCGTGTGCCTTTCCTGCCATAGCCTGTCATGGGTCAAGGGACACTGGCAGCGCCTGGAGCATACCATTGAGACAACGAATGCCGCCACGCGAACCGCTACCGACATCATGCGGGACATCTGGAAAAAAGGTTACGCATCGGGACTTGAGCGCGGCGCCAGCCCATTTGATGAGTCCATAGAAAAGAAATGGAGCGCGATCTGGCTGTTTGATGCCAACAACTCCCGGTTCGCATCGGCCATGGCCGGCGGCGGGGACTACGGTGTGTATGCGGAAGGCCGATTCCCCCTATCAACGCGGGTGGCCGAGCTCAATGAATGGTTAATACGGCAGAGGAAAAAGGATTAGTCCCTTATTGTCTTTTGCCGCTGCGGATCATCAATATCACGGCCGACAGGATGACAGCACTTCCCATGTAACTTTGAACGGTAAAAACCTCGCCCCACCAGAAATACGCGACAGTGGCTGCAACAACGGGTTCAAGGGTTGCGGTGATGGAGGCCCGTCCGGCATCAAGATATTTCAGCCCAAGATAGTAACAGGAATTGGCACCGTAAGTACATATAATCGCAAGCGATATCAGCGCCAGCCAGGCTGTCGGGGTTTTTGCTGTAAAAGTGACCCAGGGAAGCAGCCCTAAGGCCCCTATGGGCAAAACATACAGAAAGAGATTATAAGAACTATATCGGCCGGTATAGTATTTTCCAAAGATATAATACAGGGAATAGGAAAAACCGGATGACAATCCAAATACGATAGCTGAAATACTGATCGGACTGCCGTCATGACTCGAACCCTTGCCCATCGAAATGGCCGAGATGCCGATGAGCGTCAACACCATGGCCAATATTTTGGTGGGGGTTATGGATTCTTTGAGAACTATCCGTGATAGAACGATGACCCAGGCCGGCGCCGTGTACAGGAGGACGGCAGCCAGAGCCGCACCCCCCTGCTTTACGGCCATCTGATAGAAAAAATAGAACAGCGAAACACCACATAGCCCGAACACCAGGATATTCGGAATGTCTTTTTGATGCAGGCTTACTTCATGCCGAAGCATCGCATGACCGCCAAATAGGATCCAGGCCAGCAGCGCCCGCCAGAAAGCTACCTCCATGGGCGAAATGCCTTCCTGAAAAGCCAGCCTGGAAAAAGAGCCAATCATTCCCCACAAGACTGCTGCAGCAACAATAAATACATATCCCTTGAAAACCATATAACGCCTGATCACTTTGAGGACGAAAATAATGACCTCCTGTTTAATCCAGGTTCCGGAAAATATCAAATCCTAACTGCGTCATATTTGGTTGACTCACAATAAAAAGCATGGCATTTAAATAAGATATGTCAATTGAATGATATTTTTCTGTGAAAGGTTACCCTGAAAAGACCTCAACAAATCACATCCATTCCAGGCCCCAAAGCCTTAAGCTGGATTTCAAGGGATTCGAAGATATTGTCTCCCTTTTTTATCATTTGCCCATGATCGAGCTGGCGGAGTGTCTGGCAGCCATCACACCTGGCAGTTATGAAAAACGGATCCTTCTGCGCCCGCCGCTGATCATCTCTTCAGAGGATACTGAAGTGGCGTTGGAGATCTTTGAAACGGTATTGAAAGAAGTCGTTTGAGGAGATATTGCTGGGAAATTCGGCCTTACCCACCGCAACCCGGCATCCGCACGATGCAGACAGTTCCTGGCGGGATATCTGGTAAAGCAGTGCAGGGATTAGAGGCCAGGAATCAATCAGGGGGCCCTATGTACAGTTGTTGATTTAAGCATTAACTGTAAAGAGGTGAAACATGAAAAAATGGGGCGCTGTTGTTCTGGCAGCGGTTTTGGCGGTTTGCTGGGTGGGAAATGCCTCGGCGGCGGATGCAAAAAAGAAACTTCGCATTGGAACGGAAGGCGCATATCCGCCTTTTAATCTGGAGGACAGAAATGGACAGGTCCAGGGATTCGATATCGATATTGCCAAGGCCCTATGTAAGGAAATGGGAATGGAATACGAGTTCAAGGTTCAGGATTGGGATGGTCTGATTCCCGGACTTCTGGCGAAAAAATTTGATGTGATTATCGCCTCCATGTCCATTACGGATGAACGCAAACAGAAGGTCGATTTTACCAACAAATATTATCAGACCCCGGCCCGGTTCGTGGCCAAAAAGGGTGCCGGCATCACCGTTTCCAAGGAAGGCTTGAAAGGGAAAAAAGTTGGAGTTCAGCGGGCAACCATTCACGAGAATTTTGTCCGCGACATGTTCGGGAATGCCGTGACTATAAAGGCCTATGCAACCCAGGATGAAGCCAATATGGATCTGGTCTCCGGCCGTGTTGACTTGGTGATTGCCGATGCTACCGTTCTTCTGGGTGGATTCATTAACACGGATGCCGGAAAAGGATTTGAGTTTGTAGGTCCCAGCTATGTGGATAAAAAATGGTTTGGCGATGGCGTTGGAATCGCAATACGAAAGGGAGACAATGATCTTCGCCAGAAGCTGAACAAGGCCATTGACGCCATACGCGCCAACGGTGTTTATCAGAAGATCAACGCCAAGTATTTCGATTTTGATATGTACGGGAAATAATGGAACCCCGGACTGCAGGTTGAGGTGAATATATTGGAGCCTATTGATAAACGCTTTGTTATCGGGATAGATCTGGGGACTACCAATTGCGCCGTGGCTTATGCAGACCTCCAGGGAGAAAAGGATGCCAGGACCAATATCCGGCTGTTCAAAACTCCACAGTTGACTGGGCCCGGGGAAGTTTCACGACTTTCGGTGCTGCCATCCTTTCTGTACCTTCCCGGCGCCTATGATCTTTCTTCCGAGGCGCTTCAATTGCCCTGGAGTTCGTCTGGTACTGCGGATCATCCTCAGTTCGTCGGCGCCTTTGCCAGGGATCACGGCACAAAAATTCCTTCACGCCTGGTCTCCTCGGCCAAAAGCTGGCTCTGTCACCCATACGCCGACCGAAAGGCCCGCATCCTGCCATGGGGGGGTGGCAGCGATGTTTACAGGGTGTCTCCGATTCAGGCGACTGCCGCTTATCTGGAACACATTAAAGCTGCATGAAGATCAGTATCTGGAAAATCAGCTCATCATTCTGACGGTTCCGGCTTCGTTTGATGAAGTCGCCAGAGAGCTGACGGTGGAGGCTGCTGTCATAGCCGGCCTGAAAACGGTCACCCTGCTGGAAGAGCCGCTTGCAGCTTTTTACAGCTGGCTGATTCGCTATGAGAACAGCTGGAGCCGATTTGTCTCTCCCGAGGAGCTGATCTTGGTCTGTGACGTCGGAGGCGGTACCACCGATTTTACCCTTATTTCCCTGAGGGAAGCAGCGGGCAGCCCCCGTTTCGAACGCATCGCCGTGGGAGATCACCTGATACTGGGCGGAGATAATATGGACCTGGCTCTTGCGCGAAGCATCGAAATGCGTCTGGGTAAATCAAAGGCCATATTAACCGGAGATCGCTGGAAAACCCTTTGTCACCAATGCCGGCAGGCAAAAGAAGTGTTGCTGAACAAAACCGCGGAATCTCGTAAAATCACGATCATGGGCGAAGGCAGCCGGCTGATCGGTGGAACCCTTTCAGCGGACTTGGACTATCGGAACGTTGCACAGACAATTTTAGATGGGTTTTTCCCCCTCCTGGATGCGGGTGAAAAACCGCCTGCTCCGTCTTTTCGCAAGGGCATCACCGAGTTCGGGCTGCCTTATGAACAGGAGCCTGCCATCACCCGTCATCTGGGATGGTTTCTGGACCAGCACCGGGCCGAGGTATCTGACTATCTGGGAAAAGAATTTCAGGCTCCGGATTGTATTCTCTTTAATGGCGGCTCTCTGAAACCACCGGTCATCCAGGAGCGCATCCGGCAGGCCATCCGCTGCTGGTTTCATACGGACAACACCGCGGTTCCGCGGGTTCTGGATAATCCGGACCCGGATCTGGCCGTGGCTCTGGGTGCCGCTTATTATGGACTCGTCAAGATGGGCCGCGGAGTCCGGGTCGGCAGCGGCAGCTCCCGGTCCTATTATATCGGCGTTTCAACCGGATCTGCTGAAACGGATGGGGCGAACAGCCGGCAGGCCATTTGTCTGATAGAGCGGGGGCTGGATGAAGGCAGCCAGATTCAGCTTGAGGACCGGGATTTTCAGGTCCTGACCAATCAGCCGGTCAGTTTTGACCTGTACAGCTCGAGTTTTCGCTCCGGCGACCGTAGCGGCCAACTTGTGGCTGTGGATGATTCCCTTACCCGCCTGCCGCCGATTCAGACCATAATTCAGTATGGAAAAACAGGCGAACACAGCAAAATTCCGGTTGCGGTCGAGGCCAGCTATACGGAGATCGGGACACTGGCCCTGTGGTGTCATTCCCGGATCAGCGATCAGCGCTGGAAGCTTCAATTTCAAATCCGGGGAACAGGTGACTCTCAGGATATCGGTGATCCGGAGACTTTTGAAGCTGCTCAGGTAGAAGCTATCCACACACTTCTTCGGACGGCTTTTTCACAGCCGGCCAGTGGCCCCTTCCTGGAATCACTGGGAAAGGATATTTCACGGATTATCGAAAGGTCCAGGGAAAAATGGCCGCTGTCGCTCATTCGCAGTATGGTGGATATCCTTCTTTCCCTCGTTCAGACCCGGCAGACAGCCCCGGATTTCGAAAGCCGCTGGCTGAACCTTCTGGGTTTCTGCTTAAGACCTGGGTTTGGCGACGGCTTTGACGGGCATCGCATCAAGGCGATCTGGAAGATTTACAAGCAGGGCCCGGTTCACAGCCATCACAGCCAGGTCCGGTCAGACTGGTGGATCCTGTGGCGACGCATATCAGGAGGCTTGAGCGCCGGTCATCAGCGTCAGTTTTTTCAGGATTTAACCCCCATTCTGTTCTCTGCCAAAGCCGGCAAGCAGCGAATTCTGCCCCAGGAATATCTGGAAATTCAAATGGCTGCAGCCAGTATGGAACGCCTGGCCGTCAAGGACAAGATCAGGTTGGGTAGTTTGCTGCTGACAGATCTTCAGTCCAAAAAGGCTAAACCGCAGCAGTTCTGGGCATTTTCCAGAATCGGAGCCAGAGAGCTGCTGTATGGCCCGGCTGACCGGGTAATTCCGCCAGCAGAAATCTTCCCGTGGATTGAAGCCCTCATTTCAGGAAACTGGACAAATCCCAGGCCTGCGGGTCTGGCCCTTATGCAGTTGGCCCGAAAAACCGGGGACCGCACCCGTGATGTGGATTCCGCTGTGGTCGAACGGATTCAAACCCGCCTATCCCAACAGGATTTTTTGGCGGAACAGGTTCGGGTCCTTTCCGAAGTCATTCCACTCCGAAAACAGGAAACCAGCGCCATTTTTGGCGAGGACTTGCCATCTGGCTTGATTCTGGGTGCACCCTAAAACATTCTCCATTGGAGGTTTTTCGCAATGAGAATCAAGGACATTCTGGAAGATTTTTCCCGAAACGAAGAACTGAACAGGCAAAAAATGCAGGATGATGAAGCAAAAACCAGGCAGAAAATTGAACGCCATATCCAGGATATCAGTCAATGCTTTGAAGCAGTGATTCTGCCGGCAGTGTATTTTTCAGTGACATCAGTCAGTTCATGGTGGATGACTTTCTGGAAAAATTTATCTGGGGCGCCATTGATATGTATCCTTCGGACCGGGTTTTGATGTGATTGCGAAAAGGAAAACTCAGAAGATAATTACAGGTAAACCGGTTCGAAGTCCAAAAGCGCCCCGGCTGCAACAGACCTCCGGAAGTCTGTTGACGGCTGTGGTTGCTGGTGCTTCCGGAGAGATATTTGAGCTTGAAGGGTATGCGGCAGTCGGTATGGACGGACAACGGATGGAGTTGTTGACCGCTGACCAGACGCAGCAACTGCCTCATGGGAGCGAGCTGATGTTTTTGCCGGATCGCATGCCCATCTTGCACAATCTGTCAACCGGAAAACTCGAAGCCCTGCGGGAAAACCCCTATCAGCCCGGAAGCCCATTGTTTCCAGTGGCTGTTTTCAATTCTCCGGGGTATGTGGTGACACACAACTGCGCCTATCAGGAAGCGCTTAAAGCCAGGATGTTGCCGCTTTTTTCGTATGGCGCTGTCGGTTGGCACCGGGGGCAGTTCCGCTCTGCAGTGATTTTAGTTGACGGCAGGATCTGCGGTTTATGAAGCCTGAAGATGTAATGAAAGGAATCAAGGCGCTTCGAAAACAAATCCCCTCCAACCGGCTTCGGGCTCACCTGGAGCACTGCGCCATGACCTACGGGTGCCCAGCGGGGAAAAATTTTTTTCTGGGCCGGTATGAAGCCCCGCTGCCCACATCCCAATCCTGTAATGCCCGGTGTCTGGGGTGCCTGTCCCTTCAGCAGGAGGGAGCTGTTTCAAGCAGCCAGGAACGCATTGCCTTCACGCCCACGCCGGAAGAGATTTCAGAAATCGCCATTTATCATATCCACCGGGTAAAAGCTGCCGTGGTCAGTTTTGGCCAGGGCTGCGAGGGAGACCCCCTGATGGCCGCTGACGTCATTGCGCCGGCCATACGCCTGGGCAATCTTATCGATGCGGGCATGGACAGCATGCGCGTCAGCATGAACAGCGTCCGAAAAAGTTGCTATGAAGCCTATTTCCGGCCAAAAGGATATGGATTTCAAGATGTTGAAGCCAGTGTCGACCTTGCCATCAGCTGTGGCCGTCATGTGGCCATCAATTACCTGAACTGTCCGGGATTTACCGACACCCTCGAAGAAGTTGAGGCCCTGATCGGTTTTTTATCCAGACATCCCCTTCACTTCATTCAGTGGAGAAACCTGAATTTTGACCCGTTTCGATATTTGAAGGAAATGCATGCGGCGGCAACCCACAGCCGTCCGATCGGAATGAAAACGGTTCTTGAGCGGATTCAGGAACGATTTCCAGCCATTTCCCATGGGTATTTCAATCCTCCCAAAGAACGATTTTATCATCAAAGGATGGTGCAATGAAATGGATGGCTGCAGTGGTCATCGTGGATGCAGATCCTGCCGAGCTGGCGGTGGACCTGATTTCAGCTTTGTTTACTGATCTTGGCCTGTCCGGGGTGGTGATAGAGGACCCGGACATGGAGCCGCCTGAGGGCTGGGGAGATAATGCCCTGTCAAAGCCTGACCATCATGGCGTAACCGGATATTTCCCCCAGAATGACACGCTGACATCTAATTGCGTGAAACTGGAGCAGGGACTGGCGGCTCTGAACCAAACCCAGGGTATTTCATTTCAGATTCATTATCGCGAGGTGGATGAAGAAGACTGGGCGGAATCCTGGAAAGCCTATTTCTGGCCGGAAAAGCTTACGGACAGGCTGGTGGTCAAACCCACCTGGCGGGAATACACGCCGGTTGAAGGCGAGATGATCATTGAGATAGATCCGGGAATGGCCTTTGGCACGGGGACCCACCCCACAACCACGCTCTGTATTCAAATGATCCAGGATTATCTGAAACCGGGAGATGCGTTTCTGGATGTGGGAATCGGCTCTGGTATTTTAATGGTCGCAGCAGCCAGGTTGGGCGCATCAAGGCTGTCTGGAACCGATGCGGACAGCCTTGCCTGTGAGATCGCCAGGCAAAACCTTCTCTTAAACCAGATTGATCCAGAAAGATTTTGTGTAAAATCCGGGAATCTGGTGGATACGGTCACGGAAACCTTTCAGTTGATTTCGGCGAATATTTTATCGGAAGTCATTCTGGTTCTGCTGGATGATGTTCAGCAGGCGCTTGTGCCGGGCGGCATATTGATATGCTCTGGAATCATTGACGCCAATCAAAAGCAGGTTGTGGAAAAAATGGAAGCTACCGGATTTCAAATTCTTGAGGTTCGGTCAAAAGACGGGTGGGTGGCGATTGCTGGTAAGTTGAAGTCAGAAAACGGATAATTCGTATTCAGATGGATATAAAATATCCAGACTGCCTGTGAATAAATGATGTTTCTAACGTGCCCTGGTTGTAATTATTCCGCAGTGATGGGCCATAATAGGATGCTGCGAATGTATTATTTTTCTTTATAGCGCGTAAAGACCGGGCGTGGCACTTGAATTGCTTATTTTTTTTCGGCATCATGGCCATCGGTGTATGACATTGTTAATCTACTAAACAGGGAGTATCACAATGAAGAAAATCGGACTTATATTAATTGCAGCATGTTTTATTACAGGATTGGTAGTAGCCAGTGCTATCGCACAAATGGGCAGTAAGGGTATGGATATGGGTTGCGGTATGGGAATGGGTGGCGGAGGCGGCATGGGAATGTGGGACAGCGCCCATGCCATGCATGTCATCAGCGCTCTGGGTTTGGATGACAATCAATCAACAGAAGTTAAGGCTCTTTTACGGAAACTGCAGAAAGAAATGATTCAGAAGCGGGCCGATATCCAAGTGGCTGAAATCGAGTTGAGGGAAATCCTTGAGAAAGATCCGGTGGATGTCAAAGTTGCCGAGATCAAGGTCAAGCAGATCGCATCATTAAAAACAGACGCAGCCATGATGCATATTCAGGGAGTCGAGGATGTGAAGGCCAAACTGACGCCGGATCAGAAAAAGAAGCTGTCCGAAATGATGCAAATGAGGGGGATGGGGCATGGCATGGCAATGACGGACTGTCCCTTGATGAAAGGCAGGATGGATGTGGGACCTGATCCTGGATCTGCAAATACAAAGCCGGCAAAAAACAAAGCCCCAAAATCTGCTCCGCCCGTACAGCAGTAAATCAATAATCCTGATTATACCGGATTTCGAGGATCAGCTTTCAAATTGGTTTCAGTCCATCATTCTCCGAAGGGCAAGTGTTCTTTACCGGTGGCGAGCCACAGGTAAAGAACACCTTGATTCAGAAAATCTATCTGAAACAA
>JAPLJE010000823.1 GCA_026388755.1 Deltaproteobacteria bacterium
ATGGTTGCTGTATCAAAATACACGTGAAAACTTCCCCGGCAAAGATTAAACACGCTGTATCCGTAGGCACTCCAGGCCCCAATACTGATGAGCGCCTCCATTCCGGCCGACCCGGCCATCAGTCCATACCAGGCCTTTTGAAAGATCGGCCGGCCCCCATGGAGCATCACGGCAGTGGCCATCCCGAAAACCGGCCAGCCGATCATTTGAATGTCCCCCGTGTCCAACTGCATGAAAAATCCGCTGTAAAGCGACAGGGAGAGCATCATGATATTCAGGGTAAAAAAAGCGCTGATCCCGAAACGGATCCACTCGCTTCTCCTTTCCGCGGAGTGACCATCATCACCCGGTATAGCGGTTGTGTACCCCAGCTTTTCAATGGCCTGAATAATCAGAGACGGTGATGTCGTTACCGGATCATAGGTGCATCGAAAGCGGTCTGCGGAAAAACCGCAGGAAGCCTGACAAATGCCGGACATCCGGGACGAAACGGTCTCAATGACCCAGGCGCAGGCCGGACACCACATGCCGCTGATGCAAAGGAGCAGTTCCAGTTGATGTTCGGCCGGCTTTATCTGCTCGCGCGGCGTCATGTCCAAGCGGGTTTCCAGGTCTGCTTCCGATCTGGGAATGATGCCGGCGGCCTGGCACTTCCTGAAAAGCTCGGTTTCACGGAAAGACCGGGGATTCGGGGATTCAGCCGCTTCCATGAGCAGAATATAGACCATTTTACAACCCTGGCAGCAGAACCAGAGCGGTTTTTCGGCGGCTGACAGCTCAGCAGGTGCACATCGGGCACTCAGACCGCACAGGTCGCAGGTGTGCAGGGACTCGGGCACGGCAATCTATTCCCGAATTCCGATGGATTTGATGTAGGCAATGACGTTCCAGCGGTCGTCGATTCGAATGGTGGTGGCCAGGGACGGCTGCCGGCTGCCGCTGCCGGCCCCATAGCTGATATGCTGAAACAACACGCCGTCCAACATCCCCTGAACCCGGGATGATCTTAAATCAGCCGGCAGCGGCGTAAAACTCTGACCGACAGTGCCGTTGCCATCATATTCCCTGCCGTGACACTGCCTGCAAAACGTGGCATAAACAACCTGTCCGCGCTGAATCGCCTTCGAATCGCCGGGCAAAACCGGAGAGCGCAGCTCACGCCCTTCCATGGCTTGATAGCCTGCCTCGGAATCGGTCACTGGGACCGTTCCGGCTTCCATAACAAGAAGGGGTTTTTCATAGGGCCTGACTGCCGGAGTTTCCCGCATTCGGCCATAAGGAAAATATTTGTCGAATGCCATCAAGGCGACATAGGCAACCCAGACGCAGGCACAAAGAATGATCATCACCAGCAGCCGCTTTTTCATTTATTCCCCCATCCGGCCGCGAACATGCTGGCGGTACGGGAGCGGTTCATAAATCGCATACGGGGATTCTCCGGGAACATCCGGCACCGGCCGATAATCCCAGCCGGGCTGTCCCTTATCGCCGACCACCAGATAAACGAACAGGCCTTTTCCGAGAATAAACAGCAGCAGCAGGATAATGATCCAGGTAGAGCGCTTCGAACGGGTATGGGGTTGCATATTAAATCGCCTCTCCTGTCAGACCGACCATGAGGATATACCCGAACCCCCACAAAACCGTGCCGAGAATCACCAGAAAAAGAAACAGGGGAAAGGGGGCGGCTCTTTCTTGGATACCATCCGGATAAGTCGCCGTTACCCGGTTCTGGCGTTCTTCCGATGCATTGCCGCGAAAATGGGAAAAAGACAAGGCAATGCCCAAGAGCACCACGCACAGCAAAGCCGGAAAAACAGCCAGAACAAGATGCTGAATATTCAAGAGATTAAAAAACCGCATGACAGATTTCCCTGTTTTTAGTCTGTACTACCCGGCCCGCAGCAAGGCAAGCGCCAGCACGGATGCGCTGATCAGGAGCCCCAGACAGGCAATTGCAAGTAGAATAAACGCCTCAAAGCGATTGATTCGACTGATCCGGACCGGCGGGCTTTCTGTATCATGCTGAAGCGGAAGAAAAGCCGCCCGCTTCTGATCGCTGAATTGCCCATTTTTCAGCGCCCAGAAAAACACCAGACTGCTGATGCCAAAGCCAATCAACATATAAGAGATAAGAAACGGAAAGTACATTTCTTGCCTTCGTCATCAAGGTTCATATGCGGCGTCAATGCCTCGCGGCTC
>JAPLJE010000180.1 GCA_026388755.1 Deltaproteobacteria bacterium
TTACTAAAAGATCGGACTGAGTGTCATTTATGGTCTGAACCAGTTCCACAAAAGGCGTTCCCGTTTTAATGATTTTCTGATACTTCAGATGGGCCTTCTGCAGATCGTGAATCATCGCATCCATGGCCTGAAGTCTTTCGTTTCTGGTCTGATCAATATATTCCTGAGCGCTCATCGAATTGACATTGACGGATAATATGCTGACAAGATCTATATCGCGCTGATTGATGACGTTTGCAAGAACCAGTTCGGCATTCAAAGGCTCTGCAAGGTTCACGGCGTATTCCAGAATATATTTTGAATATTGTGAAAAATCTATGGCCACAAGAATCCTGTGAATCGTATTCATGTTTCTTCCTTTCGAGGTAGAGGTGACGTAAAGAGGTGACGTATAAATGCTAAAAGCAAGGAGTATGCCGATAAAAGCAAAGATATACAATATTCAGTTTAATCACAATGATATTTTATAGATATAGTATTGATAGGACATTTATTCGCTTATGAAGGATAAAAACAATTTGTCGAATTATTTTTCAGACTGTAAAGCCAGCGCATGTGGACGAAGGATAAACGATGTTCTTCTTGATAATCATGGGTGAATAAGATAAATCTTAGCAGGTCGTAATCTTTAAGATGACGCCATGCATTGTTTTAAAAAAAAGGAGAATTTAAATGCAACGAAACAATTACTGGGCTGATCGATATATTGAAAAACAGAAAACCGGAGAGGAAGCCATCCGTTTGATCCGGCCGGGGCAGCGGGTGTTTATCGGGTCTTCCTGCGGCGAGCCTCAACACCTGGTTCGTGTACTCTCCGAAGCTTCCAGCTATTTTACCGATATTGAGATCATCAGGCTGCTGTCGCTTGAAAGCACACCGTTAACATTGATTGCCAATAAAACCCAGGACCAGATCTTGAATATCCGGTCATTTTATCTGGGGTCGGCCAAACCCAAAAGCCTGTCCCGAAACATGCGGTTCATTACGCCCATGAACCTTTCGGCGATTCCCAGGCTGTTTAAAAGCAGAAAGCTTCCCATTCATGTGGCATTGATCCAGGTGTGTCCGCCGGACGATTTCGGATGGATGAGTCTGGGGATTTCAGTGGATATCACCATGGCTGCGGCCCGGTCCGCGGATATTGTCATTGCCCAGGTGAACCCTCGAATGCCCAGGGTCCTGGGCAGAAGTTTCATCCATGTCAATGATGTGGATGTGCTGGTTGAATACGAAGAGCCGCTCCTGACAGTCGGCAAAGCCCCCGAGCTTGAATCTGCCAATAATATCGGAAGAATGCTCGCACGGCTCATCGACGATGGCTCAACCCTACAGATCAGCCCGGGCACAACTTCCTATGCCACCATGCTGGCGCTGTCGGAGAAGAATGACCTGGGGATTCATTCCCAGTATTTAACAAATGATATCATGAATTTATATGCAATGGGAGTCATCAATAACCGGTACAAGGGATATAACGAGGGCAAGATCGTTGCCAGCTCTGCCATCGGGGATCAGAACCTGTATGAATTCGTCAATGATAACCCGGCCATTGAGTTCCATCCTTCGGAATATGTGAATGATCCGGGGGTGATTGCGCGTCATCGAAACATGGTCTGTATGAATGTGGCAACCGCCATTGACCTGACTGGCCAGGTTGCCGCCGATTCCCTGCCGTATAACCAGTTTGCCGGCGTTACCGGCATGATGGATTTTATCCATGGCGCCGCCCAGGCTGAGGGGGGAAAA
>JAPLJE010000610.1 GCA_026388755.1 Deltaproteobacteria bacterium
ATATCCGTCATTTCTTCAGCGGTGACCACAACCACCTCGCCGGATCTGATTTTGTCATTGATTTCTTTATAGGTCTTGTTAATTTTGTGTTTTTTCATGAACGAAAAATCTCCAATAGAAAAACAGGCTGAAGGCTTTTTATCGAAGTCTTGCAGCCTTACCGCCTGAGCTTATCATTATTTGATGGTAGATTGCACTTCTTTAATCTTATCGGTGATGTTGATTTTTATCCAGCCTTCATCCCACCATTCTATCGGGGTGACAAAGGTGTTTCGGACCAGCATGGCATAGTGCAGATGATCGCCGGCGGCCATGCCGGTGCTGCCCGTATATCCGAGAATGTCGTTTTTGGAAATCATCTGGCCTACCGTGACATTAAAGCTGTTCAGGTGAGAATACATGCTGAAGAGCCCGAATCCGTGATCCAGCAGAACCGTCTTGCCATAAATTCCGACAAAATCGATGAACACCACCCTGCCTCTGTTGGCGGCGGGAACCGGAGAATGCTGTAAAGATGCCAGATCCACGCCAAGATGATCCTGCTGATCCACCTCTTTTCCCTCGTACATATAGGTCCGGTGATCCGCAAACCCGGCTCTGGGAGCGGAATTGGGAAGCCGGGTAAAGATTCCTTCCCAGTATAATTTGCTGTCGCTCGCCGCAACAGCGGATGAAATTTTCTGGTAATTGGATTCGCGAAGTTCTTTATTCACCTTGATGAATCTATCCAGCATGGGTTTCTGGCTATCCGGCGGAACCTCTACATCAAATTCAGGCATTTTCTGGTTCAAAAAACTGTCGCTTAATGAAATGGTATCTTTTTTGAATATCTTTCGCTTGATATGATGCGGAAAACCCGATCGCGTCGCATTTCCAGCTCGATCGATTGCCTTTATGAAAAGCTCGGTTCCCGGCCCCTGATGATGATTCAACGCGATAAATGCAAGATGGATTCCCGGATCACTGAAATACCCGGTCTGGCCTGGATAAAACAGATCCCCGACCATCACCCCGCTGACCGGACAGGGTTCAGAAAGCCGGTAGATGACCAAGCCTGCCCCTCCCTGATTCAGGTTGTGAACCCGGTTCAGCACTACAATCTCCGGGGGTCGCGTATCAATCTCAACCTCTTTTTCGATAGCGGTTTTATTGCCATGAAACCAACCCCGCCAGGAATTATCCCGAACCACAACCCGAAATATGGCCTTGCCATCGGTAATTCCCAGTTTTTTAACATCCACCTTGACGGGAACAATCAGCGTATGAACTGGCGCTGAATCGGGTGATCCTTTCAGCGGATAAAGATCATCCCGAAGAACCGTTTCCTTGCCGTTCTGCTCGATGGCTACCCATACTTTTCGAATACCGCTTCTGACATCAGACAGATTCAGAACAAATTCCTGGGAAGGGTTCAGAAAAGAAGGGATTTCAGTGGCAATAACAGGCTTTTCCCCTTCCAGCCGGCCCCACAGGAACCAACCCGATATCAATATAGTACCCACCAGTCCCAGAGCCATCAGGCGAAGGAAAAATTTTACAGGATTAAGTTTACTTTCCACTGCGTTTCAATCCACCTTTTTAGATAAACCACAATATGTTATCAGCGAAAAAACCCTGACGGTGCTATTCCCCCCCTTTTTTTCTCCAATGGGGGTAACAGGAGTTCCTTTGTTTATTCCATATGAACTTGTTATAAATCAAGGGATGGCAAAGTAGAAAGTTCAAGATCAAGGCGAGCGAATCCTGAGGAGTGAGGCGTACGTCCAGTACGCCGCAACGACGAAGGATGAAGCTCAACGCAGATATTGGACTTTCTACGAAGCCATTAATTATTATCAATTAACCCGGTGCTTATCAAGGTTTGTTTTTTCTGCCGCATGATTTCAGACCCATCATCATTTCTTGACTTTTGGCTGTTCGGGCTATAAATTAAAACTCTATGAAATTATTGGAAAGTTGAGATATCGGACTGACAAACTCATTCATAAGAACAGTGAATCAACATGAATTTCAGGACACCATTCAACGAAATCTCCATGGGCTCAGGCGCTGAGCTGGTCTTATTTGCCGGCCCCTGTGTCATCGAAGACCACAAAACCACGCTATCCATTGCCCGTTTTCTGAAACAGATGACCTTCGAGCTGGGAATCCCGTTTGTTTTTAAAGCCTCTTATGACAAGGCCAATCGGACATCGCTGCAATCCTACCGGGGTCCGGGAATGCTTGAAGGCCTTCGAATCCTGTCCAGCATCAAAAATGAATTGTCCATTCCCATCCTGTCGGATGTCCATACGCAATCGGAAGTAGAATCCGCAGCTCAGGTTCTGGATATCATTCAAATCCCTGCCTTTTTATGCAGGCAAACCGATCTGATTCTGGAAGTCGCTCGAACCGGAAAGCCGGTTAACATCAAAAAAGGCCAATTTCTGTCCCCCTGCGATATGTTTCAGGTGACTGAAAAAATCACATCTACCGGAAACCGCCAGATTTTATTGACAGAACGCGGAAGCATGTTCGGATATTCAAATCTTGTCGTGGATTTCCGAAGCATTAAA
>JAPLJE010000721.1 GCA_026388755.1 Deltaproteobacteria bacterium
CTATCGTTTTTTTTCATAGCTTACCTCGTAAAATGATAAAGGGCGATGATTGCCGGCAATGACGAAGCCGATCGGGCTTTCTTTTGCTTGAACCGGTACAGTCGGCAACGAGCCTGCAGTCTTAGTGGTGCTTGTACTTGGTGGTCATTTTGTTGACCACCTTCTTTACGCCGTAAACGTCGCTCACGAGTTTGGTGGCATAGTTCTTTTCAACCATGTTCCTGGCTTTGCCCCCCAACATGACCACTCCATTTTTCGTCACTACAGTGGTGTTGATGGCACTGGTCGAGCGATGATACAGCAACGTCAATTTGACCAGGGCGGTGATGGAGGCATCATCAATCGATTCACTGATGGCAACCACCTTTTCGCCCATCGTTTTTGTGCCTGGCTTCATTGCGGCAGTTAGCACCGTCATCTCATTTTTAACGGCTTTGACGCCTTCAACATCCTTGGCGTATGCTGCCGTCAGGTTCTTTTGGGTTGTGCTGGTGGTTTCGCCCCGCAAGGTGACGATCCCATCTTTTGCCAAAACCTCAGTTTCGGTGGCGCTCACGCTTCGATGAAACAAAAGTGCGGATTTCACTTTGGTAATAAGCCATGCATCCGTGTTCACAGCGGGGACTTCATCTTTTACTGTTAGCTTATTGTCCACGTTTACAACTCCGGGCAGGCTCGCAACAGTTTCGCTTGCCAATGATCTGTGGGATTCTTCGGAAACAGTCCCGGTCAAGGTGACAATGCCATCCTTGGACTGGATTATAATGTCATCGCCCTTGAGGTAGGTCTTGAACACATAAGACTGTTTTACGGATGATTCGATACGGTCATCCATCTCCGAGGCAAACAGACTGACGGTGATTAAAAACGAAGAGGCCATAGTTACTATCAGCGCCAAGCAATACATTGTTTTTTTCATGGTATCTTTTCCTTTATGTATTTATTGCAGTTCTCGTAATATTTTTTTCACAGCGAATATTTTCTCAGAAAACAGACAGGGCAAGACTTCGCTCTATATTCTGAATATCACTCCTTCCCTCGGTTGTTTATTTTTGGGCCAAAACAAATTCGTTAAGGGTCGCCTATCTTTGTGATCGCGTTTTTTATAACTCCAAGCTTTTATATGTTCAATTTTTATGCCAGTTTCCAACACTCAGCGGCATGTCATCCATCACTTTGATTTTTAAGAACAATTATTTAAAATGCATTTTCAAAGCGGTCATCAACTGCCATATTTATAGGGTCATATTTAACCTGTGGGCATATATGACCTTTTTTTCGACTACTGCATTGTAACCGTGCGGTAATCGCGTTCAATCACATATTACCGTTGGGCCTAAACCAAATTCACCACCATCTTGCCCACATTTTGACCTTGAAAGAGACCGAGGAAAGCATCCACGGCATTATCGATTCCTTCCGCCACCGTTTCCTTGTGCTTCAGTTTGCCGGCTTGAAAATATCCGCCCACTTCTTTTTCAAATTCGTCCTGACGATCCAGCCAATCGCGAACGATCATCCCCTTCATCGTCAGCCGTTTGGTAATCATATTAAATAGATTGGAAGGACCGGGCCGCAGCTTTTCCTCGTTGTAACCGGAGATGCCGCCACAGACGATGATCCGGCCATGCTCCCGCAAAGCAGAGAGCGCTGCTTCGAGCGTTTCTCCGCCAACATTATCGAAATAGACATCGATCCCATCCGGTGTCTCATCATTCAGTTGTTCGAGTATGGGGCCGGCTTTGTAATTGAAGGCGGAATCAAATCCGCATTCTTCTCTCAGAAACAAGACCTTCTCCATTGATCCGGCTGACCCGATGACGCGGCACCCGCGCAATTTCGCGAGTTGCCCGGCAACGCTGCCGACTGCGCCGGCAGCCCCGGAAATGAAAATGACGTCGCCGGCTTTAACCTCCACCAGATTCAACCCGACCCAGGCGGTCATGCCCGTCATGCCGAGAGCGCCAAGGTAAACCGAGAGCGGCTGAACCTCGCGGCTGACCGCATGCAACTCTTTCGGTGAAGCAATGAAGTATTCCCGCCACCCGAAGTTGGAAATGACGGCATCCCCCGGCTTGAATTCCTTGGCGCGCGATTCGATGACCTCGCCGACTGCCCCGCCATCGAGCGTTTTGCCTAACTCAAACGGCGGAATATACGATTTCCAGTCGTTCATGCGACCGCGCATGTATGGGTCCACCGACATAAAGCGGTTACGAACCAGCACCTCCTGATCCCGCAGCGGCGCTACTTCAGTACTCGCCAGGGTGAAATTAACCGCTGTTGGAAGTCCGCTGGGGCGTGAGGCCAGCCGAATCTCGCGACTCATAAGCTTTGCCATAATTGTCTCCGTTGTTGTGGTTTTTGATTTGTCATGGTCTAATTTTAACTCAGTTCAGCCTTGCCATGGGATATCAGCTTTCCCGGATCATTTGCTGACGGGCTGCTTTTCGCGTAAAGCGTTTCCTGCCAAACGATCCAGGTCTGCGTCCGTTGTCTTACGTAGAAAGCGCTTTCGATAAAGCTCGTCGTGCAAGATATCCACAATGGCAACCAGAGGAGCCGCGACCAAAACGCCCAGCACACCGAAGGCGGCCACACTCAAGAGCATGGAAAAGATCACTGCCAACGGATGCAATTTC
>JAPLJE010000028.1:0-8163 GCA_026388755.1 Deltaproteobacteria bacterium
CCGGTCAGTCCGAGTTGATACCGGAGTAGATCGACCAGGGTCAGGTTGGGCTCCACCCCCACTTCGTAATGTTGATCGTTGATGGTCAGATGAATCAATTTTTTCATGCGTGTTCTCCCTGTTATTGGCGTTGGGTGGCTTCGTGGAATGCAATATCGAGCGTTCGTCGGGTCAACACCCCAACCATGTCTCTCTTGTATGCGGCAGATCCCCTGAAGTCATCGATAGGGGTGCTGTCCGAACTTGCGGCGGCTCCGGCTCTGGAAAAAAGCGCACTTTCAGGCTTCTGGCCGATCAACATCTTTTCCGCGGAACGGGCCCGCAAGGGGATGGGGCCAACGCATCCCATTACAATCCGCGCATTTCTGATGGTACCGTCCGTATCCAGCGCAATAAAGGATGCCACGTTCACCAGATTGCAGTCCTGCCCCTTTCGGACGCCGATGTTGATGTAGCCGGCGCCGGAGCGAGGCAGCGGAGCCGGGACTTGAATCTCGGTGAGGATTTCATCGGGTTTTACGGCGGTGAAACCCGGCCCCAGGAAAAACTGATCCAGGGACAGCGTTCTTTCGCCGGAAAGGCTGCTCAGAACAACCTGTGCGCCATAAGCCATCAGGGAAGGGGGCAGATCGGCAGCCGGTCTTGCCGACCCCAGATTACCGCCGATGGTCGCCAGGTTCCGGATCAAAGGGGTTCCCAGGTTTTTTGCGCCTTCGCCAAGCGCGCCCAGGTGCTTTTGGATCGCATCCGATGTAATCAGATCGGCTACCGTGAAACAGGCTCCGATACGGATGCTGTCGCCGGATGTATCCAATTTCTTCAATTCCGCGATTCTTGAAATCGAAACCACCTGCTGCGGAGACAGGATTTTTTTCTTCATGTTGACCATCAGATCGGTTCCGCCGGCAATGAGTTTGGCCTTTGTGCCGTATTCCGCCAGTATCTGGCAGGCCTCATGCAGTGTCTTGGGCTCATGGAAATCAAATTTGGGTAAAAGCATGATGTTCTCCTAAGTTAAGTCGTCAGTTGTCAGCAGGGCAGGGGAGAGATTTACCGCCATGACCTGAGACATGCCATTGATATCTTTGATGAGCGTTATTCCCCCATAATCCAGGTGAATCCGGAAAAGATGTGACAGCGGTATTTCCAGCACCTGGCAAAGCAGCACCCGGATGACTCCGGCATGGGTGACGATCAGCGTATTGCCGGCCGATTGGTCGGCAATACGCCGGATAAAGGGGACTACCCGCTGCTGAAGGTCGGAAAAGCTCTCTGCTCCGGGCGGCCGAAAGTGACCGATATCCTCTCCACGCGCCTGCCAGAGGTCCGAAAATTGCTCGCGGACTTGCGACATGGCCATTCCATCCCATCGGCCAAGATTGATCTCGCGCAGTTCCGGGGCCTGTGTCATCTCAAGACCGCGATCCCGGCAGACAATGGCTGCGGTTTCATAAGCCCTTTTCAGATCGCTGCACCACACCTGGGAAAACGAAACGTCTTTAAGCTGCCGGCCTTGCCATTCGGACTGTTTCCGGCCATCGAAGCTGAGAGGCGGGTCAATCTGTCCGACAAAACGCTTTTCTTTCGCAGCCTCGATTGCGCCATGCCGCATCAGATAGAGCATAGTTCCGGAAAAAATCTTTTGTGTTGTCATCTTGGAGCCCCGGTGTGTACTTATTTGCCAAAATGTCCATTTCAATGAACGATATTGTTGATATAGCTATTTAACAGCTTTGTGATATATGTCAATAAAAAAATATTATATTGACATATCAGGTTATTTTGAATTAAACAGACAAATATATGTTCACTATGCTGAACAAATGGAGTGATATGAAAAACAATGCATTGTCTGTCGGATATCAGGCGCCGGCGGTTCAGCGGGCTTTCCAGTTGCTGAAAGTGGTTGCCGAATCGCCTGCGGAGCAGAATTTAAGCGATCTTGCCAGAAATCTGGGATGGAGCAAAAGCACCACTCACGGCCTGATCCGGTCGCTGTTAAGTGTGGGTGCTTTGGAACAAGGTCCTCTGGGGAAAAAAATTGTTCTGGGGCCTGCCATTGTGGAGCTGGCGTTTCAAAGCTGGAATTATTTCCAGGTTGGCGACAAGGCCAGACCGATACTGGAAGCGTTGCGGGATCAGATCGGAGAAACCGTGTTTCTGGGAGTTTTGGGGCGGTCCAGGGGAATCATCGTGGCGACTTCTGAATCCCAAAAATCACTTAAAATATCCGCTCCGCCGGGAACATCCATTTCCCTGCTGGCCGGGGCTTTGGGGAAAGTGTATCTGGCTTCCCTGTCTGAGGATCAGGCGGTTCAGTTCATTCAGGAGCGGGAGTTGCCCAGATACACAGAAAAAACCATTACGGACAAAAGCGATTATATTGCGGAAATCAACCAGGTACGTCAGAACGGATATGCGGTTGATGATGAAGAGTATCTTTCGGGAGTCCGGGCCATTGCCATCGGTGTCGGAAATCGCCGGGGCCTGCCGCTGGCCCTGTGGGTGGTTGGTTTTGCCGGCGCAATGGAAAAGACCGTGCTCCCGAACATTATTCAACATATTCAACAATCAGCTCATAATTTACAAAAAATAATGGATTTTAAAGGGGAGTAGTCATGCAATCGATCCCGGTTCAGGATGCTTTGGGAATGCTTTTGTGTCATGATATCACCAGCATTGTTCCTGGTGAATTCAAGGGAAGGGCTTTTAAGAAAGGACACATCATTCAGGCTCAGGATATTTCCGCCCTTCTGGACATGGGCAAGGAGCATATTTTTGTGATGGATTTGGGCACTGGAGACATTCACGAAGATGACGCCGCTATCCGGATCGCTCGGGCCGCGGCCGGTCCGGGAATTGATCTGAGCGATACTTCTGAAGGCCGTGTCAACCTCTTGGCCGGGGCTGCCGGTCTATTGAAGGTCAACACAAGCGCGCTGTTTCGCATCAATGCCATTGAAGAAATCGTATTCGCCACCCTGCACACCCATCAGGCTGTTGCCGCCAAAGATCTGGTGGCCGGAACACGGATCATTCCCCTGGTGACCCGTGAAGAAAAAGTAAAGGAGGTTGAATCCATCTGCCTTCAGGAGTATCCGGTTGTCGAGATCAAGCCCTTCAGATCGCATCAGATCGGCATCGTGACCACGGGAAGCGAAGTGTTTCATGGGCGAATTACAGATAAATTCGGTCCGGTATTGCGCGACAAATTTGCCGAGCTGGGCAGTGTGGTCATGGATCAGGTTCTGGTTTCAGATGATGTGGTCATGACCGTCGGCGCCATTCAGTCATTTATCGGCCGAGGCGCCGGGCTGGTTGCTGTCACTGGCGGCATGTCGGTTGATCCGGATGACCAGACGCCGGCCGCCATCCGCGCTACCGGCGCGCGGGTGCTCAGCTATGGCGCCCCGGCATTTCCCGGGGCCATGTTCATGCTGGCTTCAACGGGAAGATATCGTTGCCCTGGGACATGGCGGTTTTTGCGCCAGTTGCCCTACCTGTCATTATCCCCAATGTGGTTTTGGTAAAGGTTGATGGAGAACCGAAAGGAGCGTGAATCATGAGAAAATGGGTCAGCGCCATCCATGAAATGCTGAGCCGGAAACGACCGCTGGTCATGGCCCTGATTTTAAGTCAGGAAGGATCCACACCCAGAGCCGCCGGAACGCGGATGATGATAGGCGTTGATGGTGCTATTGCGGGCACTATCGGGGGGGGGCGGATCGAAGCCGTCGTTATGGAGACAGCCCGCGAAATGCTGGGCAAACCGGGCGCCGTGATCCGATCCTTTGATCTGACTTCTGAAATCGTCGATGCCATGGATATGATCTGTGGCGGGAAGCTGGAAATTCTGATTGACTCAATCGCCCCGGATGAAACAAACCGGTTGTTCTTTTCAAGCCTGCTTCAGATGCTGGAGCAGCGTCAAAAAGGGCTGATGGTTACCGAACTGCTGGAATCCGATTCAGCCGTTCTTCAGGTAAAGTGTGCTGTTCTGCGACAGGATGGCGGGATTATCGGGGATTCGAATTTCAAAACAAAAATTGATTCCATTCCCGGCAAGCTGCGCGCGCCCGTCCTGACTCGGGACGGCGGCCGGAGGCTTTTTATCGAACCGGTAATGGCGGCAGGGACGGTTTATCTTTTCGGCGCGGGCCATGTCAGCCTTCAAACAGCCATTCTTGCCAAAAGGGTCGGGTTTGAGATCGTGGTTCTGGATGACCGGATGGAATTTGCCAACACCAGCCGGTTTTCAGATGCCGATGAAGTGCGGGTCCTGGCTTCATTCGAAAAGGCCCTTGAAGGGCTTGAAATTCACGCGGACAGTTATCTCGTTATTCTGACGCGCGGTCATCTGCATGATAAAACCGTGCTTCAACAGGCCCTTAAAACGCCGGCAGGCTATATCGGCATGATCGGCTCCCGGAAAAAACGGGACGCCATTTACCGGGCCTTGGAAAAAGAAGGATTTGCCGCCAAAGATTTTGAAAAAGTGCATTGTCCCATCGGCCTTTCCATCGGCGCCCAGACGCCAGAGGAAATCGCCGTCAGCATCGTTGCGGAACTGATTCACGCCCGTTCCGTGAAATAATATGAAAAATAAATCTCTTACAGCCATTATTCTTTCTGCTGGTCTGTCATCCAGGCTCAAAGATTTCAAGCCGCTCCTGCCTTTGGGAGGAGAGCTGCTTCTGGAGCGAGTCATATCGCTTTACCAGTCTGCGGGTGTTCAGGATATCCGGGTGGTGACCGGGCATCGGGCCGGGGATGTCATGGCGCTTGCCGGGAGCTGCGGCGCCAGGCCGGTTTTCAACCCCGATTTTGCTCAGGGTATGTTTTCATCGGTCATTGCCGGTGTTTCAGATCTTTTGCCGGATTGCGACGGTTTTTTTATTCATCCGGTGGATATTCCCCTGGTCAGGCGCCAGACCCTGATCGATCTGCAAAATGCTTTCAAACTTGGGAAATCAAGTATCTGTTACCCGACATTTCTGGAAATCCGCGGACATCCTCCCCTGATTTCCGGAATTCATGTCAAAGCCCTGAATAATTGGATGGGACAGGGCGGCCTTCGGGAATTTCTGAACGGACTTGAAGCCGAGGTGATGAATGTGCCGGTTGTTGATCAATTCATTCTGAAGGATATCGATATGCCGGAGGATTATGCATGGGCTATAGGCTGCATGGATCGCCGCGACATTCCTTCCGAGGCTGAGTGCCAGGCGCTCATGATCCGGCAGACTGTTTCGCAAGGCGTCATTGACCATTGCCGGGCGGTGGCGGATCTGGCCGAAAGGTTGGCAGCGGCGCTGAATGCCGCCGGCTGCGGACTCGACATCGAACAGGTGGTTTGCGCGGCCCGGGTTCACGATTTGGCCAGGGGCCTTCCCCGCCACGCCGCCGAAGGGGCACGTATCCTTCGGGAGATGGGGTTTCCCCGCATCGCCGATATTGTTGCGGTTCACATGGATTATCCGGTCAACAAAGATGCGCCGATAACGGAAGCCGAGGTGGTCTTTCTGGCGGACAAATGGATTCAGGAGGACCGCGAAATCGGCATGGAAGCGCGCTTTGAGGCAAAACTGCGGAAATATGGCGCCGATGCCGATGCCCGCCGAAATATTCTGAGATGCCGGGATAATGCCCTTGAATCGCAAAGGCGCATTGAAGCCCGGATGGGCCGCGCCATTTCAGAATTGTAGCAATCTTCAGATCCCGCCACAAATGTTAAAAAATGCATGGCCAATCGTGCTTTTTTTATCCTTGGCCCATCACGTGAAGCTGCACCCTGGCTGCTTATGAACCATCCGACTTGTCACCGTTTCTCCCATTTCAACTACCATCATAAATCATCAACAACAGCTAAAAATTGGCTCATCGCTGTTTTGTATGGGTGACCTGCTCGAAATAGAGAGGGAACATATTTGAAATATCAGTAATTCTTTTGGTATTATTAATATTTCCCGAACCGCCAAAACTCAAGAATAGGATAACATAATCATGAGCTCAGTCATTCGTCATAGAGGTACATAACAGGGAAATATTTTTTGCAAATTCATGACAAATACTATGGCTAATTTCTGCGCAAAAGAAAAACCTAATATTATAGTCCTCTTCTTGGTTTGGGGAAATCAAGAAAAGAAATAGAGCATTTCCTTTATGCGGCATTGCCCTTGTTCGGATTGATCAGATATTTCCGGCCGGTTGCTCGCCTGCCATAGACGGCGATCTCTTCCAGTTGCAATGCCTCGGCCAGCGAAACCACTTTCGTATAGTGGCTGGAAAAGGTCGTCTTCAGTTCGGCGACCACCCGCTTATGCAGACGCTGTTCCGCGGCGAATCCGATTTTTCGCAGACACTCCATTAGCAACCAGCCGCCGATACCGAATGCTGCGCCGAAACTGCGATGGAGCACGGTCGGTCCGGGGTCGAGTCCCCCATAGATGTAGACCTGTTTGTGGGTTGAGGAGCCGTATGGACTGTAGTTATTGTCCGACATTCGCAGCGCGGCCTCCATGCAGCTCAGTATCTGTCCGGCTAGTTTGCCGCCGCCGATGGCGTCAAAGGCCAGAGTCGCTCCGGTAGCAACCAGTGCCTGGGTGAGATCGTGTTTGAAGGTCGGGGTACTGGTGCTGCATACATGGGTCGCGCCGATGGCCCTGAGGATATTCTCCTGCTGCTCTGTTCGCACGATGTTTACCAACCCGATCTTGTCCTGGATGCATACCCTGTTGAGCATTTGTCCCAGGCTGGACGCCGCTGCTGTGTTTACCAGCGCGGTATGACCCTCCCGCCACATTGTTTCAACCATGCACAGTGCGGTGAGCGGGTTGACGAAGCAGGCGGCCCCTTCCGAAGGGGTGGTTCCCTCCGGCAGAATCAGACATTGCCTGGCCGGGACACAACGGTACTGCGAGTACAAATCGCCGCCAAATGTGGCTACGGTCTTGCCCAGGAGTGCCTGCACCTCGCTGGAGGAACCGATACTGACGACGACGCCGGCTCCTTCATTGCCTGCCGGCATGGATTTATCAAGTCGGTTCTGCATGCTCTTCATCTGGGCACCTGGTATGCTCGCCGTCACCACGGGATTAGAGGGCGTGCCGGATTGCCTGGCGGTGCTCATGTCGGCGGTACCGAACAACAGCCCCAGGTCCGAAGGGTTCAATGGGGTTGCCTCGATGCGGATAACCACTTCGTCCGGATTGGGAGCTGGGACAGGGATGCTGACGAGGGAAAGTTCGAGTTCGCCGCTCGTTCTCACCAGGGAACGAAGCTGAAGTGCCGTGTTTGTCATGCGGGTATCCTCTAATGATTGATGTGCTACTTGACTCCCAGGGCGTTATCGCGAACGCCGCGACCAATAAAAAACTCATTTTGACAATACTCCCCATCGTGCCAGCTTTAAATACAATGGTTTGAGCAAGCCATGCCTGTTCAACCATGCCGATAGGTTGTAATAAAGGTTAGGCGTAAGTCTTTTGTTCAGCCATAACATCTTGCCGTAAACCATCGGCACCACATACAATTTATCCTTTTCCACCGCTCTGATCAGCTTTTTTGCTATTTTGTCCGCGGAATGCCCCACCTGGAATGCTGTCTTAGCGACTTCCCCTATCCATGGATCCGTAGTCTTCATATCGTCAAGAAGCCCTGTGTTAAAAAACATCGGACACGCTACCGTGATGTGAATATTATCAGGCGCCGCCTCCATCCTTAACGTTTCCGAGAGAGAGATAACAGCGGCCTTGGTCACGCTGTATGGAGACATAATGATAAGGTTCAGTAGCCCGGCGGCAGACGCAACATTCATTATGTGCCCCCCGCCTTGCGCCTTCATCTTCGGTATAAACTCGTGGCATCCGTACAGCATACCCCAAAAATTAATATCAACGATCGCCTTCCAATGTTCGAGGGGAACGTCTCCGACAGTTCCGCCGATCGCAATTCCAGCGTTGTTGATCAGAATGTCCACCCCGCGCCATGTGGAGAAGAAATGATCCGCCATCGCTTTCACAGCGTTGGGATCTGTGACATCCGTTTGAAAGACTTCGCCTTTCCCACCGGCCTGCTCTACCATCTTAAGGGTTTGCTCAGATCCGGCATTATTAATATCCACGATGCCGATCTTCCATCCCAGCTTGGCGAATTCCAATGACA
>JAPLJE010000028.1:8206-11914 GCA_026388755.1 Deltaproteobacteria bacterium
ATTCCAATGACAAAGCCCGTCCTAATCCACTCCCCGCGCCGGTAATCACAACGCGTTTGTTTGGGTATTTTTTCATGTGCTATTTCCATTTTAAATATAAAATTAGTATTTCATGATATTTCTGACATCCTGCCAACCAGGAAAAACGTTTTCACTGACTTCACGAGGGGGGTTTTTCAGCATTTTCAAAAGATTATGCTCACTCCCCCCTGCAGTATACAGATATGTATCAACATAAAAAGCCATCGATCCAGGTATGCCCATGGCCACTTCATAATTCTTAACTTGTGCAAAAACCCTTTCGCCGAATCCCCCTAAAATGAAGACGGGTTTTTTGGATTTTAAAGGGAACAACCCTGCTGCCCAGCATGATTCACCAAATCCAGCGGCAACGCCTCTTGGAACATATTTTCCTTCAACGCTGAAGGCCTGTGCTACATGTGTAATCTGCAAGGGGTAGCCATAGAGAACCACAGTATCCGGGACAAAGGGGGTTTGAGACAAAGGCGATACCATAAATCCCTTATGGCCGATAAATCTACTGAGCGGCCATTGCGCACCCAAACCGCCAAGCCGGTAACGTGAATTGTTTAAACGAATGACAGACAGGATGTCTTTGTTCCATTTATTGACGACTTGACTTTTGAGAAGCGGCAGCATTGGTGCTTTTGCCCATCCCTGCGCGATCGATACAGGTGTACAGGGGTTATCATCGGCAGTTATGGCGACTTTTTTGTTTTCATACCTGGCAGCGGCCATGGCCATGCATAACGTCATCTTTTTGCCGGTATCTTTTAACGGCCTTAAAAAATCATCAGGTATCTGTGATGCTTTATTAATAAATTTTATCGATATAATTTCCGTCTCAAGTTCGAGTCTTTCTTTTAATTTCTTTCCGATCTCCCGGAAATCCTCTATTGCATGTTTCATCAAGCCGCCCTCCTCTTAAGCTATTCCATATGGGCAACGCATCTCGACTGCGATTTTCGTTCGATTATTTTTATCATTAAAAAATGAAGCCCCCAGTAATTCATGTCGCTATGAGATGTGCACACACTATAACCGTGGCTTCTGAAGTGCACCAAATCCAATTGTTTTATAGCGTCCCGTGTATCTGTAATTCCGGGTGGCGGTGATAGCGCCTTCGGGACAAATGGCCACGCAATCCGAGCACATCATGCACTCAATCTGCTGGTTCATCCTTGGTTTTTTGTCGATCATCTCCAGGGTGCTTGCAGGACAAATCTTCACGCACATGCCGCAACTGGCGCACTTCTCATAATTGAACTCAACGATTCCAAACTCAATCTGAGAGGGGTCGTCGTATATGGGGATCTGTCTTTTTTCGAAAAATGTCAGATTTGCCATTTTGATCTCCTTGTTTAGTGAACGACTTTTTTTGTGCCGTTTTCATACCAGTCCACTTCATGGGTGGGCCGGGCAATCATCCCGTCCGGATTCCCGACCGGCCATCCGACAGAAAGGCTGGTAACAAATTTATAGGGATATCGGATGCCAAGCATTTTCTTCCATTTTCCGGTATACTGAAACGCCAGTTTGGCAAAACTGATCCAGCAGGTGCCCAGCCCCATGCTGTGGGCTGTTAGCGCCATGTTCTGTCCGGCGATGCCGCAATCCACATCCGGATTGGATATTCCCCGGACATCTTTGAAAATCATGATGACCGTGGGCGCACCATGAAACAGACCAAGCTTGCGGTCAGCGATCAATGTACAAGCGCCAAACGGCACTGGATGAAGCTCTGCAGGCTTGAGCGCGATGTTGAATTTTGCAATCGGCAGGCGCCACCTCTTCCCGGGGATCCGGTAGTCGATCAATGACTTGAACAACTTGCAGATCTTGATGGTCGTCTCGGTGATGCCGTCAATAATTTCAGGCTCCCTTAAAACAACAAATTTCCATGGCTGGCCGTTGCCGGCCGACGGCGCAAACCGCCCGGCTTCCAGAATTCGCTTGATCATGAAATCCGGGACTTGCTCTTTCTTATAAAGACGAACGCTTCTTCTTCTCAGAATGACTTCCTCAGCCGGCGTCCTCTCTGTTTTCAAGTTTTCAATCCGCTGTTTCCGATTTTCCATAATTTACCTCTGTCTTGTTATACCCGTTCCAGGATATGAATGCCCATGGATGCTTCTTCATACGCGATAATGCCGCCGCCGTTTTCCGCCAGCGCCAATCGGCAGTTTTCAACCTGTCTGGGCCCGGCTTCATGCCGGAGTTGCGTCACCAGTTCATGAATCTGCCCCAGGCCGGACGCGCCGATGGGATGGCCGCGGGATTCCAGTCCGCCGGATACATTGACGGGCATTTTCCCGCCGAGTTTTGTGGCGCCGGATTCGGCAAACCGACCTCCTTCACCCATCGGGCAAAAGCCCAGAGATTCGCATTGATGCAGCTCGCCAAAAGCCGTTGCATCGTGGACTTCGGCAACATCGATGTCCTGCGGACCGACCGACGCCATATCGTAGGCTTTGCGGGAAATCCGGCAGGCGATGTCCTGCGCTTCCGCTTCAATCGGTCGATCGGTTCCGGAACCCAGCACGGAGGCTCTGATCATGACCGGTCTGGGAGAACGGAGCTTTTTCAGGAAATCTACTGAACATAACACCGCAGCGGCGCTTCCGTCGCCGATGGGGGCGCACATGGGAACCGTCAGCGGCCAGCTAACAACCCGCGCGGCAAGAATTTCCTCAATACGCATTTCTTTCCGGAACTGGGCGTTCGGGTTCAGGAAACCGTGATGATGATTTTTGGATGCGATCACCGCCAGTTGGCGCTGCGTTGTACCGTGTCTGTCCATGTGAAATCGGGTAAACGCCGAATAAACATCCATAAACGCGCTCCGGCTTTTCCCGGCGCCCTCGATATCATCATCGACGGGTATCTTCATTTGAATGCGCTTGTTGATACTTTGCAGCGCCGCCATCTGCGATTCCTTGTTCTCGATATCAATGCCAGTCCAGAAAGCGCGGAACATTTTGACTTTGTCTTCATCATACATTTTTTCCGCACCCAGCGCCAAAGCGCACTCATACAATCCGGACGCAACACCGTGCCATGCCGAATGAAACGCGGTGGCGCCCCCGGCACAGGCGTTTTCCAGGTTATAGATGGGAATTCCCATAATCCCTTCCGGCCGCAGGGCAACTTGGCCCCGGATGCAGTGCTGATCCGACTGGTAGCCCCAGTTGGAATTCGAAAAATACACCGCCTCGATCATTTCCTTTTCAATCCCGGCATCAGCCAGGGTTTTATCCAGGGCCTCCTGGGCCAGACTTTTGATATTTCGATCCAGATGCCTGGCAAAAGGCGTCATTCCGACGCCAGCCACAAAAACTTCGCGCATGATTTCACCTATTTCTTCTGCTCATATGTTTTTTCAAATGTCTGCCCTTTGTAATGGCTTCGCTCCAGGCTGCCGGGTTCGGCCCAGACGATGGCAGGGCTGATTTTAAGCTTTTTGCTCATGGCTTCCACAATCTCTTTGTCAAGCGCATTGACCTGAGCTTCGGTCAGGCCCTCGGCATGCTCCAGGCGAATTTTCAGGGGCGGAACGACTCTGGGCGGTTTTTCATCCAGAATGATGCGCATTTCGCCGGTAACCCGCGGGACAAATTGATTGATCAGTCCCTTGATGTGGCTGGGGTAAACCATCACGCCCTTTACTTTGAGCATGTCATCCGAGCG
>JAPLJE010000028.1:11951-12925 GCA_026388755.1 Deltaproteobacteria bacterium
TTTGTACCGGAAGCCCGATCGTCCGCAGGGACAGGGCTCGGTGAAAACCTGGTGAATATCGCCCATACTCTGTCGGACCCAAACCATGCCGTCACCTTCCAGAGTCGTGAAAACGGCTTCGCCTTTGGCTCCGTGTTCCATGGGTAGAACTGCCTTGGTTTCGGGGTCTACCAGTTCATAGTAGGCAAGATCATCCGCCATCCAATGCATACCCTGATATTCTGGATGATCACAGGAGAACCCATAGCCGGCACCGGCATCAAAAATTCGGCACCCGTAAGCTGTTTCCAGCTTGCGTTTCACCTCCGGAATACCGGCTCCCGGCTCGCCGCCGCACATCAGGTATTTGAATCCCAGTTGCCCCACTTCTTTTTTCAGGATCTGTGGGGCCTGTTCGATCAGATACTCGGCCAAGGAAGGCGTACCCACGTACACCGTGCCGCGGAAGAGATTCTGCATCATCAGGATGCGTTCGCTCTTGGCTTCAGCCCCGACCGGCAGCATCATGCAGCCGAGTTTCTGCATGCCCATCATGGTCGGTACGCCTGCAATCACCATGGAGAGGGCAAAACAGAACAGCGCCCGGTCCCGGGGGCGGATACCCGCCCGCCAGGCCCCGCGGACCATTGCCTCGCCCCAGACATTCTGGATATCGAAGTTGGTCAGCGGATAGGGTGTCGGGATCCCCGTCGTTCCGGTTGTTGTGCCCATGAAGTCAATTTCCTCAACGGATATGGGCATGATCTGGTCCAGGGCTTTTAGAAAATCACCCTCGCATTCCAAGACCAGGTTCCTTAAGGATTCCTTATTGAAAAGCGGGATTTTCTCTCTGAACTCCTCAAAACCGGAAAGCTTTTCCGGGTCCAGATTGCTCGCCTTGACCATCCTGGCGTAGAACGGCGCATTCGCCTGGAGGCGGGCCAGCATGATCTTCAATTTTTCAAGCTGAATTTCTTTCATCCTGGGCGTATTCA
>JAPLJE010000831.1 GCA_026388755.1 Deltaproteobacteria bacterium
ACGGTATTGGTTGAGCAGCCAAGCGCCATATCCACCGTGATGGCATTCCGGAAAGCTTCCTGTGTTAGGATTCTGCCGGGGGTGATGCCTTTTTCCAAAAGTTCCATGATCTTCATTCCGGTTTCTTTGGCCAGACGGATTCGCGCGGACATGACAGAGGGAATGGTGCCATTTCCCGGAAGTCCCATGCCGATAGCTTCTGTCAGGCAGTTCATGGAATTGGCCGTAAACATGCCGGCGCAGGAACCGCAGGTGGGACAGGCTGCATCTTCGATCAGGCTAAGTTCATCTTCGGTCATTTTTCCGGATTTTACAGCACCGACCGATTCAAACACCGAAATGAGATCGATTTTTTTGGGGTCGGAATGGCTTTCCGGATGAATTCCTGCCAGCATCGGGCCGCCGCAGATGAAAATGGCCGGAATGTTCAGCCGGGCTGCAGCCATCAGCATTCCGGGAACGATCTTATCGCAACTGCTGATCATCACCAGGGCGTCAAAGGCATGGGCAGTGGCCATGATTTCAACGGAATCGGCGATCAATTCCCGGCTGGCCAGAGAGTATTTCATGCCGACATGGTTCATGGCAATGCCGTCGCAGACACCAATGACGCCGAATTCAACGGGCGTTCCACCTGCCATGTAGATGCCGGCTTTAACCGCTTCCATGATGGTGTTCAGTTGAATGTGGCCGGGGATGATGTCGTTGGCGGCATTGGCAATGCCGATAAGCGGCCTGTGAATTTCAGTGTCCGTGTATCCCATGGCCTTGAAGAGCGACCGTTGGGGGGATCTTTCAATGCCATTTTTGACGATATTGCTTTTCATGGGTTTCCTGTGCAAAATGGGTTTTGAGCAAAAAAAAATCCGTTATCAGCTTTTAAGGGCTGATAACGGATTTTTTATATTAAAATTATGAAAAAATCAGGCCATTATCAACCCGGCGCCCCGTAGGGAAGGATAATCCCTACGAGGACGAGAATAAGGCTAATAAGGACGATGATGGCGACAGATATCATAATAATTTAAATAGATGTTTGTTTTGGACTTGAATAACAGCAATAATATCCTCTTGTCAAGAAGTTTATTTCAGCGTAAAGCCAGGGGCAGTGATGACCATTGGATCAAAACGAAACTTTCGGAAAATGCCGTCGATCAGTCAGTGGAGGTGGGTGATGTATCAGTGGATGGGAAATGGAAAGCGATATTGTCTGTATCTGGGATGGATTCAGGTCTTTTATCCTGGTTTGCGGGGATGCTGCGTATCATTTTGTCGTTGTCACGCTGTCAGACGGGAAGGTCACAACAGAATAAGTACTGGTTTCGGAATGATTGTTTCGGATGAGGATATCTTTTAAAATCATATAGAAAATGATGTCATTTTAATATATAGTTCAAAAATACGGGAGTCAGGGGACAGTGTTGTTACAGACAGATGGTTCCGGGTCTCCATGAACACGTATGATGACATTTTGTGACCTTAACGATCAAATGGCTGTTTATTATAAAGGCAACGGATTATGAAAACTTCTGTAATTGAGACCAATTTTGTTGAATTAACACTTCGGCAACGGGGAAAGGTCAGGGATATTTACGACCTCGGGGATAGTCTGCTGATGATAGCCACGGACCGAATTTCCGCATTTGATGTTGTCATGCCGGACCCGGTTCCAGACAAGGGAAAGGTTTTAACCCAGATATCCCTGTTCTGGTTCGATGTGATGAAGGACCTGGTTCCCAATCATGTCATCACCAGCAATGTGGATGCATATCCGAAGTCCTGTAAGCCTTATGCGGATGCGCTCCGGGGAAGAAGTATGCTGGTAAAAAAAGCGTCTCCGCTGCCGGTCGAGTGTGTGGTCAGGGGCTATTTATCCGGGTCCGGCTGGAAATCCTATCAGCAGACCCGAACCCTTTGCGGCATTCATCTTCCGGATGGGCTGGCAGAATCCGACAGGCTTCCTGAACCCCTTTTTACCCCTTCCACCAAAGCCGAAATCGGGTTGCATGATGAGAACATCGATTTTGATCAGGCCGCAAAGTTGATCGGCAAGTCCCTGGCCGAGCGGGTGAAGGCCTTGAGCCTGGCCATTTACCGAAAAGGGGTAGAACTTGCCGACAGCAAGGGTATTATCATCGCCGATACCAAGTTTGAGTTTGGTCTGTTGGGAGATGAACTGGTTCTGATTGACGAGGTTCTTACTCCGGATTCATCCCGGTTCTGGCCCAAGGCATCCTATAAACCCGGGGGATCTCAGGAAAGTTTTGATAAGCAGTTTGTCCGGGATTATCTCTTGTCCATTCAGTGGAACCAGAAACCGCCGGCTCCAAGGCTTCCGGATCACGTGATTGAAGGCACCCGAAAAAAATATTTAGAGGCCCTGCAGCTTCTTGCGGGTCCCGGCTATGCTGTTAACTGAGCAGATCGTATTGTTGGAGCGGATTCGCCTGGAAGATAAAACCTTCCAGGTTACCACCGAAACCGCCGTCGGAACACTTGCCGCCTCCATTGACCGGCTGGGTGTGATGCACCCTCCGGTACTTCTGGTTGTCGATTCGGTCTATGGGGTTGTCTGCGGGTTCAGAAGAATCGCGGCCTGCAAAGCACTGGGGCTTTCCAGAATTTCCGTCAGGCTGCTTTCGCCGGATACGGATAAATTGACCTGCGTCCAATTGGCGATCGCCGAGAATTCGCTGCAGCGGCCATTGAATTTGATTGAAACGTCCCGTGCGCTGGTCTTGCTGTCCGGGGTTCATCCCAACCCCGCTGATCTTCGCCAGGCAGCAGGGGTGCTGGGACTGCCGGATAATTTTTCCGCGATTCATAAGCTGCGTCAATTATCCGGTCTTGCACCCGAAATTCAGGAAGGGGTGCTGTCGAATGTGCTTTCAATGGCCATGGCTCTTGAACTGGGACAAATGGAAAAGTCCAGCGGAATCGGTCTGTCAACGCTCTTTGGATACTTGAAGCTGGGGTTGAACAAGCAGCGGGAAATCCTGACGATGATTCAGGAGATTGCATTCCGGGAGCATTTAACCGTCAAGGATATTCTATGTGCCCCTGAACTTCAGCAGATTATGGTTCATGAAAAATGGGACCGATCCCAAAAAACCATTTATCT